>NZ_JBEOVM010000020.1:0-86952 GCF_040295505.1 Streptomyces sp. NPDC002790
CATTCGAATTCGGGTCGGGTGACAACAACCCCGGCCCCGCTACAAGGAGTTAACAGTGGCACGCGTCAAGCGCGCGGTGAACGCGCACAAGATCTCCGGCCGCACCCGCCGTTCGGTGCCGTACGCGTCGGTGCGTGTCCGCGTCAGCCGACGGCCTTCTTGACGCGCTCGTCGGTGGTCTTCCATGCCTCGGCCGGCGACTTCCCGTTCTCGACCAGCTGGAGGCCCTGCGAGAAGGCGTCCTTGATGGTGCCGTCCTTACGGCCGAGGACCTGCTCGGCGGGCACCTCGTTGGCCGCCTCGCCGAAGATCCGGCCGGTCGGGGCGCCGGAGAAGTACTCCGACGTGGCGTCCTTCACCTTCGGGTCCTCGAGCGCGGTCTTGGAGGACGGGAAGTTGCCCAGCTTCTCGAAGAGGTAGGCCTGCTGCTCGGGGGCGGTCAGCCAGGCCACGAGCTTCTTGGCCTCGTCCTTCACCGGGCTCTTCTCGGTGACCCCGAGGAACGAGCCGCCCCAGTTGGCGCCCTTTGGGGCCTTGGCAACGTCCCACTTGCCCTTGTTGGCGTCGCCTGCCTTGTCGCTGATGTGCGCGAGCATCCAGGCCGGGCAGACGGTGGTGGCGAAGGTGCCGTTGGCGAGCCCAGGGTCCCAACCCGGCTGGAACTGCGGCAACTTGGCGGTCAGGTCCTTCTTGGCGGCCTCGGTCGACAGGTCCCAGGCCTCCTTGATGGCCGGGTTGGTCTTGTAGATCAACTTGCCGGACTTGTCGTAGTACTGCTCGGAGTTGCCGTAGACCATGGCGTTGAACAGGCCGGAGGCCGAGTCCAGGTAGGAGACTTTCTTGTTCTTGTTGCCCTTGGCGAACTTCTCGCCGGTCTCGACGTACTTGCCCCAGTCCCCCGCCCACAGCTTGCCGACCTTCTCGCGGTCGGTGGGCAGCCCGGCCTGCTCGAACAGGTCCTTGCGGTAACAGACGGCCATCGGCCCGGTATCGGTACCCAGCCCCAGAACCTTGCCGTCCTTGGTGGTGATCTGACCCTGCTTCCACGGCTGGAAGTGCTTGATGCCCTTGGTGCCCGCGAAGTCCGCGAACTTCCCGGCCTGCGTCTCGGTCATCTCCTTCGCCCGCGCCACCTCGATGCCCTGGACGTCCTTGAGTCCGGAGCCGCTGGCGAGGTGGGTCTGCAGGGCGGTGTAGTACGTCTGCTCGTCGCCGGCCGCCTCGACCTTGACGGTGACCTTCGGGTGCTCCTTCTCGTACTTCTCGATCAGGCCGGTCTCCTTGAAGCCCATCACTCCGTACAGGCCCATGGTGATGGTGACCTTGCCGTCCTCGACGCCGCCGCCGGTGGCGCTCGCGCCCCCTCCGCCACAGCCCGCGAGCAGAGCGCCCGCCGCCGTACAGGCCAGCACAGCTGTGACTTTTGTACGCAGTTTCCGCTCGACCTTGAGCATGAACGTCCTCCCTGAGACGGCGCCGACGCACCGGTGGTACGAGTCGACCCGTAGCGCGGCCGCTCGCCGCGGGCACCATCAAGTCCCCAGCTCAGAGCGGGTTTTCCGGAGGCCGGTGAACTGGGTTCGGAACCTCTGGAGAGCCTGCTGAAGAGTTGGTGGGAACGTGCCCACTGATTTTCAGGAAGACTGGCGTCCCGCAACTCCCGTGTCAAGAAGTCGAATCCAGCTCGTTTCCACCTCGTTATCGACGAACGCTTCCTGAACGCGACCGTCGGGCGGGCAGAATCGGGGTGGCAACTGACAGAATGCGCAGGCCGGGAGGGTGCCAAGGGGTGCCGGGGAGGGGCGGCCTCCCAACAGGTCAGCCCTGAAGGGGAATTGGAGGGTCCGGAACGATGAACGGCGACAGCGCACGAGATGTGACGGGGCGGGAGTGGGGGACGCGGGGCGATGGGTGGGGGTCGGCGAACGACGGACGGGAGTCGCGGGGCGGGGGGCGGGAGTCGGCGCACGACAGCCGAGAATTGAGGGGCGACGGCCGGGAGCCGCAGGACGGCGGACAGGAGCCGGCGCACGACAGCCCGGGGCCACGGAACGACGGGCCGGAGGCTCGGGGTGGCGGTCGTGAGCAGGGTGGGCGTGGGGAGCAAGGTGTGCGTCCGGAACGTGAACAGAGTCGGGTGTCCGGAGCCCGGCCGCCGACCATCAAGACCGTCGCGGCCCGGGCCGGTGTCGGGCGGACCACCGTCTCCCGTGTGGTGAACGGCTCGGAGCTGGTCAGCGATCAGGCGCGGGAGGCCGTGCTCAACGCCATCGCGGAACTGGGCTACGTTCCCAACTCGGTCGCCCGCGGCCTGGTCACCAGCCGCACCAACGCCGTCGCCCTGGTCATCCCCGAGTCCGAGAGCCGGCTCGGCTCGGAGCCCTACTTCTCGGCGGTGATCCGCGGGGTGAGCGCCGCGCTCGCCGACACCCGCACCCAGCTCCAGCTGACACTCGTCCGCGACCAGGCCGAGCGCGACCAGCTCACCCGGTCCGTCGCCGAACGCCGGGTCGACGGCGTGCTGTTGGTCTCCGTCCACGAACACGACGTCCTGCCGGGCCTGTTGGAGTCGGCCGGCCTGCCGACCGTCCTCGCGGGCCGCCGCCGCGAGGACGACCCGCTCAGTTACGTCTGCGCCGACAACCGGGGCGGCGCCGCCACCGCCGTACGGCACCTCCTGGCCCGCGGCCGGCACCGTATCGCCACCGTCGCGGGCCCCCAGGACATGGAGGTCGGCCGCAGTCGCCTGCTCGGCTACCGGGAGGCCCTCGTCCAGGCCGGCATCCCGGCGGAGGAGCGCCTGGTCGCGGTCGGCGACTTCACCGAGGAAGGCGCCCGCGCGGCGATGCGTTCGCTACTTGAACGCATCCCGGACCTGGACGCCGTGTTCGCCGCCTCCGACCTGATGGCCGCGGGCGTCCTCCTCGAACTGCGCGCCCAGGGACGCCGCGTACCGGAAGACGTCTCGGTGGTCGGATTCGAGGACTCCTACCTCGCCCGCCACACCAACCCACCACTCACGACGGTCCGCCAGCCCACCGAGGAGATCGGCGGCACGATCGCACGCACCCTCCTGAGCGAGATCGGGAACCCGGCCGCGCCTCGCACCCGGCTCGTGCTCGACACGGAGCTGGTGGTACGGGAATCGTCTTAACTCGGGCCTGCTGGTTGCACCCTGAGTACATCCTTGAGCACGCCGTGAGCGCACTTTGGGCGCAACGGCTACTTCGCGTCGATTTCGGCGATCAGCGCCTCGACGCGGGTCTTGATCTCGTCGCGGATGGGGCGGACGGCCTCGACACCCTTGCCCGCCGGGTCTTCGAGAGCCCAGTCGAGGTACTTCTTGCCGGGGAAGACCGGGCAGGCGTCGCCGCAGCCCATCGTGATGACGTAGTCGGACGCCTGGACCGCCTCCGTGGTCAGCACCTTCGGCTCGGCGGCGGAGATGTCGACGCCGACCTCACGCATGGCCTCGACGGCGGACGGGTTGACCTGGTCGCCGGGGATCGAACCGGCGGAACGGACCTCGACACGGCCCCCCGCCAGGTGGTCGAGGAACCCGGCGGCCATCTGCGAGCGGCCCGCGTTGTGCACGCAGACGAACAACACGGAGGCGAGCGGAGCGGACGGGGTGGCGGACATGGCTCTTCCTTCACGAGTGGCGAGTCGGGCCCTCTACGGGTGACGAGTCGGGCCGCTCGAGCAATCAGCCCAGGCTGACATCAGCCCAGACTGGCATCACCCTGGACTGATGTGAAACTATCAGCCCATGATGACGTCAGTCGACACTGACCTGATCCGAGTCCTCGCCGACCCGCTCAGGCTCAAAATCGTGACCCTGCTCGCCCACGAGACCCTGTGCACGACACACCTGGTCGAGGAGACGGGAGCCAGGCAGACCAACCTCTCCAACCACCTCAAGGTCCTGCGCGACGCGGGGATCGTGGACACGGAGCCCTGCGGCCGGTTCACCTACTACCGGCTCAGGCCGGACGTCATCACCGCCCTGGCCGGCCAGTTCACTGAGCTGGCCGAGACGGCCCGTACCACCATCGACACCGACCGTAAGCGAGCCTGCTGATGACGACGACCGACCCCGGCAGCAGAACTCCCGCACAGGCGGGGGCCGATGACGCCTCGATCGTCGCCAAGCTCTCCACGCTCGACCGGTTCCTCGCCGTGTGGATCCTGCTGGCCATGGCCGTCGGCCTGGGGCTCGGCCGCCTGATCCCCGGCATGAACGACGCGCTCGCCAAGGTCGAGATCGGCGGCATCTCGCTGCCCATCGCCATCGGCCTGCTCGTGATGATGTACCCGGTCCTCGCCAAGGTCCGCTACGACAGGCTGGACACGGTCACCGGCGACAAGAAGCTGATGGTGTCGTCGCTGGTCATCAACTGGATCGTCGGCCCGGCCGTGATGTTCGCCCTCGCGTGGATCTTCCTGCCGGACCTGCCCGAGTACCGCACCGGCCTCATCATCGTCGGGCTCGCCCGCTGCATCGCGATGGTCATCATCTGGAACGACCTGGCCTGCGGCGACCGCGAGGCGGCGGCCGTGCTGGTCGCCCTCAACTCCGTCTTCCAGGTCATCGCGTTCAGCCTCCTCGGCTGGTTCTACCTCGACCTGCTGCCGCAGTGGCTCGGCCTCGGCGACGGCCAGGGTCTTGATGTGTCCGTCTGGCACATCGCGCTGAACGTGATCGTGTTCCTGGGCGTCCCGCTGGTCGCCGGATTCCTGACCCGCCGTATCGGCGAGAAGAAGCTGGGCCGGGAGCGCTACGAGTCCAACTTCCTCCCGAAGATCGGGCCTTGGGCGCTGTACGGCCTGCTCTTCACGATCGTCATCCTCTTCGCACTGCAGGGCGACGCGATCACCTCGGAGCCGGTCGACGTCGTCCGGATCGCGCTGCCGCTCCTGGTCTACTTCGCAGTGATGTTCTTCGGGAGCTTCCTGCTCGGCAAGGCGCTCGGGATGGCCTACGACCGCACGGCGACACTCGCCTTCACGGCCGCGGGCAACAACTTCGAGCTGGCCATCGCGGTCGCCATCGCCACCTTCGGCGTCACCAGCGGCCAGGCCCTGGCCGGCGTCGCAGGCCCGCTGATCGAGGTCCCCGTCCTCATCGGGCTCGTCTACGTGGCCCTGGCCTGGCGCAAGAGGTTCACACCCACCGAGGTGGGTTAGGACCCTGGGCCCGATCTCAGCTGTTCATACGGCGGGGCGCAGCGTCAGCAGCTGCCCCATCGACGCCAGTACCGACGGATCGACCCGGTAGTACACCCACGTCCCCCGCCGCTCGGAAGCGAGCAGTCCGGCGTCCTTGAGCTTCTTCAGGTGATGGGAGACGGTCGGCTGGGAGACGCCGACGTCGGAGATGTCGCAGACGCAGGCCTCCCCGCCCTCGTGGGAGGCGACGAGCGAGAACAGGCGCAGGCGGACCGGGTCGCCGAGCGCCTTGAACATCCGGGCCGCGGTCTCCGCCTCGTCGGCAGTGAACGGCCGCTCCGTCAGCGGCGGGCAGCAGGGCGCCGGGTTCTGGCCTTCGGTCTCGATGAGCGGCAGCACCTTCGTGTTCGACATCCATCTATGTTGACACGCGTCGAAGCAGAGGGCGAGGGAACCCTTCCAGGATTCGACAACCGTCTATATTGACGTTCACCGAAACAGGTGCGACGCTGTCCGGACAGCCATCGACGAACGTCGAAACAAAAAGGGGAAGCGCCGTGACCGCCACCACCAACGCCAGCGCCACCGACCACCTGCCCGTCGCCGTGATCGGCGCGGGGCCCATCGGCCTGGCCGCCGCCGCCCACCTGCTGGAACACGGCATCGAGCCGCTGGTCCTGGAGTCCGGGCCGCGGGCGGGTGCGGCCGTGCGCGAGTGGTCGCACGTACGCCTCTTCTCCACCTGGGGCGAGGTCGTCGACCCGGCCGCCGAGAAGCTCCTCGCCCCCACCGGCTGGGTCCGCCCCGACCCGTCGACGTACCCCTCCGGCGGCGACTGGGCGGACCTGTACCTCCAGCCGCTGGCCGACGCGCTCGGCGATCACGTACGGACCGGGGCACGCGTCACCGGTGTCTCCCGCGCGGGACGCGACCGTATCGTCGACGCCGACCGCGACTCCCAGCCCTTCACCCTCCATGTCACCTACGCCGACGGCCGCGAGGAGCGCGTCCTCGCCCGCGCCGTGATCGACGCATCCGGCACCTGGTCGACCCCGGCCCCGGCGGGCTCCGACGGCCTCCCGGCGCTCGGCGAGAAGGCGGCCGTCGACCGGATCACGTACCAGGTCCCCGACCTCAACGACCCGTCGGTACACGCCCGTTACGCCGGTAGGCGCACCGCCGTGATCGGCTCCGGCGCCTCCGCGTTCACGGCGCTGGCCACGCTCGCCGACGTAGCAAGGGACACCCCGGGCACCCACGCCGTCTGGATCCTGCGGCGCGGCATCTCCGGCTCCACCTTCGGCGGCGGCGAGGCCGACGAGCTGCCCGCACGCGGCGCGCTGGGCCTGGCCGCGAAGGCCGCCGTGGACGAGGGCCACGCGGACGCGGTCACCGGCTTCCGCACCGAGGCGGTCGGACGCGACACCGACGGCCGCCTGATCCTCGCCGCCGAGGACGGCCGTCGCCTGGACCCGGTCGACGAGGCCATCGTCCTGACCGGCTTCCGCCCCGACCTGTCCTTTCTCTCCGAGGTCCGCCTGAACCTCGACGAACGCCTCGAGGCCCCGGTCGACCTCGCCCCGCTGATCGACCCCAACCAGCACTCCTGCGGCACCGTCTACCCGCACGGCCACCGCGAGCTCTCCCACCCCGAGCAGGGCATCTACCTGGTCGGCATGAAGTCCTACGGCCGCGCCCCCACCTTCCTCGCGATGACCGGCTACGAGCAGGTCCGCTCGGTCGTCGCCGCACTCGCCGGCGACACGGACGCGGCCGACCGCGTCGAACTCACCCTCCCCGAGACGGGTGTCTGCGGCGGCGCGGGCCTCTTCGACACCCCGGAACCCGCCGAGACGACAGGCGGCGGCTGCTGCGCCACCCCTGCCACCCCTGCCACCTCCGGCGGCTGCTGACATACGTCAGACATACGTCGGCCCCACCCCGCACACCCACCAGGAGGCACGCCATGTCCCGCGTCCAACTCGCGCTCCGCGTACCGGACCTGCAAGCGTCCATCGCCTTCTACAGCAAACTGTTCGCCACCGAAACCGCCAAACTCCGCGACGGCTACGCCAACTTCACCCTCACCGAGCCCCCGCTCAAACTCGTCCTGATAGAAGGCACCGCAGAGCAGACGAGCCGCCTGGACCACCTCGGCGTAGAAGTCGAATCGACCGAACAGGTCCACACGGCGACCGCCCGCCTGGCCGAGGCGGGTCTTGCCACCACCGAGCAGCACGACACCACCTGCTGCTACGCCGTGCAGGACAAGGTCTGGGTCCACGGCCCCGGCCAGGAACCCTGGGAGTTCTACGTGGTCAAGGCCGACGCCTGACCGGAGGGCCCGGCACCGCCGCCAGTCCCCCTCCGACCCGCGCCGCCGTCTCGCGCAGCCAGATGTGGGCGGCGTCGTGGGTGTGCACCGGGTGCCACCACATGGCTTCCTGGAGGGGGACGGCCTCGTACGGTGGGTCCACGACGCGGACGGCGGCGATCGGCGCCATCAGGCGGGCGAGGCGGGCCTGGACGAGGGCGATGCGACGGGTGCCGGCCACCAGCAGGGGCAGGAGTTGGAAGCTGTCGACGGAGACCTCCACCTGTGGTTCAATGCCGAGCATGCCGAGCTGGCGGACCGCCGGGGCGTCGTAGGTCCGCTGGTACGTGACCCAGGGCAGGGTCGCCAGGTCCCGCAGAGTCAGCCGGTCCTCGACGCTCGGGTGGTCCTCCGCGACGAGGAAGACCCAGCGGTCGTCGTACAGGTCGGTGGCGGGGAAGTCGCTGATGACACCGTGCGGCATCAGCAGCCCGTCGACCGCGCTGAGCAGCGTCGCCGTGTCGTCGACGACGCTGGGCGGGGTCTGCGTGAAGCGCAGCCGGATGCCGGGGGCCTCCTCGTGCACGACGCGGGCGAGTTCGGCGCCGAACACGGACACGGCGTAGTCGGACGCCACCAGCCGGAACTCGCGGGACTCCTCGGCCGGGTCGAAGTCGGCCTGGCTGGCGAAGAGTCGCTCCAGGACGTCATACGCGGTGGACGTGCGGTCGAGCAGCACCTGGCCGAGCGCCGTCAGCTCGTAGTGGCCGCCGACGCGGGCGAGCAGGTCGTCGTCGAAGTGGCGGCGCAGCCGGGACAGCGCCGCGCTCATCGCGGGCTGGCTCAGGCCGACGCGCTCCCCGGCCCGCGTGACGTTGCGCTCCTCCAGGAGGGCTCGCAGAGCGACCACGAGGTTGAGATCCAGGCGGGCCAGGTTCACGATTTCCTCTCCTTGCACGTCATCTCATTGCACCGTGCTGACCAGGTTATATCTGTCCAGCGGATGCTTTCCATCCACACAATCTATTTCCCTGATCGCGGGTGGCGGGTCCAGATTGGACCCACCGCAATCAGGAGGACATGTCCGTGAACCCCGCCCCCGCATCCCCGCTCTTCGCCGGCCCCTTCGCGCTCGCGACCCTCTCGGCTCCGGACGGACCGGCGTTTCCCGCACTCGTCACCGCCGACGCGTCCGTCGTGGATCTGCGCATCGCTTTCAGTGAGGGCCAGTTGACCGCCCGTCAGCTCCTGGAGGACTGGCCGACGGTCCTGCCGCGACTTCGAGCTCTGGCAGCAGACGACTCGGTGGAGCGCGGCCTGCTGGCCGACTTCCGTGTGCATGCTCCGGTCGAGCCGCGCCAGGTCCTCCAGTCCGGCGCCAACTACCGGCAGCACGTCATCGACCTCCACGTCGCCCACCGCGCCCCCGGCGACGAGCGCCCCGAGGAGGAGCGTCGCGCGGAGGCCGCCGAGATCATGGACCGCAGGGCGGCCGAGGACCTGCCGTACGTCTTCATCGGCCTGCCGAGCGCCATCACGGGCCCCTACGATGACGTCGTTCTGCCCGCGTGGGCCGAAAAGCCGGACTGGGAGCTGGAGTTGGCGGCCGTCATCGGCAGGCCCGCCCACCGGGTGTCGGTCGAGGAGGCGCTGGGGTACGTCGCCGGGTACACGATCGCCAACGACCTGACCGACCGGGCCACCGTCTTCCGCCGGGACATGCCGCAGATCGGCACGGACTGGCTGCGCAGCAAGAACGCTCCCGGGTTCACCCCGCTCGGCCCGTGGCTCGTGCCCGTCGAGTCGATCGCCGACACCGGCGATCTGCGGCTCTCACTCAAGCTAAACGGCGAGACGATGCAGGACGAGTCCACCAAGGACATGATCTTCAACGTGGCCCGGATGGTGTCCTACGCCTCCCAGAGCGCCCAACTCCTGCCCGGCGACCTCGTGTTGACCGGCTCCCCGGCCGGCAACGGCATGCACTGGGGGCGGCTGCTGCGCGACGGCGACGTGATGGACGGCTCCATCACCGGGCTCGGCGCCCAGCGCACCCGCTGCGTCGCCGAGGAGCTGGCGTCGTGACCCCGGGCAGGGACATCGTGGCTCCGGACAGGAACGATCCCGAGGGCGCGATCACCGGGGCCGCCACGTCGTACTCGAACTGGGGGCGTTGGGGAGATGACGACCGCCTCGGCACCCTGAACTATCTCGACGAGGCAAAGCGCCGCGAGGGCGCCGCCCTCGTCCGCCGGGGCGCCAGCTTCTCCCTCTCCCAGCGCTTCGACATGGACGGCCCGCAGAAGGGCTGGCGGCGCCGCACCAACCCCGTGCACACCATGCTCGACACCGGTGTCGACGCGGCCCTCGCCAACCAGGGCTTCCCGCACGGCATGGGCGGCGCCGACGACGTGATCGCCATGCCGCTGCAGTGCTCCACCCAGTGGGACGGCCTCGGCCACATCTTCGACCACGGCAAGGCGTGGAACGGCCGGCCGGCCGAGCAGGTCGTCACCTCCGACGGCGACCTGGTCACCGGCATCGAGCACATGGCACCGTACGTCGCCGGGCGCGGCGTCCTCCTCGACGTGGGCCAAGTCATCGGCGAGGACGGCGAGTTGCCGGACGCCTTCGCCATCACCGAGGATCATCTGAGCGCGACCGCCGACGCCCAAGGGGTGCGCGTCGGGCGCGGCGACATCGTCCTCGTACGCACCGGGCAGCTCGCGCGGGCTCGCCGGGACGGCTGGGGCGACTACGCGGGCGGCCCGGCCCCCGGCCTGTCGTTCACGTCGGCCGGGTGGCTGCACCGCACCGAGATCGCCGCGATCGCCACCGACACCTGGGGCTTCGAGGTCAGGCCCAACGAGTTCGAGCACGCCTTCCAGCCGCTGCACCAGGTCGCCATCCCCAACATCGGCCTGCTCATCGGCGAGATGTGGGACCTGGACGCGCTCGCCGTGGACTGCGCGTCCGACGGCGTGTACGAGTTCTGGCTCACGGCCGCTCCCCTGCCGATCACGGGCGCCGTCGGCTCCCCGGTCAACCCGGTCGCCGTCAAATAGCCCCGCGGACCGAGCCCTCCTTCAAGCACCTCGCCGCTTTCAACTTCCTTGAGAAACAACGGAGATCCGGAGATCCCTTCATGAGCTCACCCCGCACGGTTCTCGTCATCGGCGGCGGCGCGGCCGGCAACGCCGCCACGATCCTGCTGCGCCGCGCCGATGTCACGGTCGACCTGATCGAGGCGAAGGACGACTGGAACGCCACCGCCGGATCCGGCATCACCCTCCAGGGCAACGCGCTGCGCGTCCTGCGCGAACTCGGCGTGTGGGAGCAGGTGGAGCAGTCCGGGTACGGGTTCGGCGCGGTCGGCATCACCGCCCCCGACGGCACGGTCCTGCACGTCGCCGAGGACCTGCGCACGGGCGGCGACGACCTGCCGGCCACCGTCGGCATGCAGCGCCCGCACCTGCAACGTGTCCTGATCGACGCGGTCCGCGCGAGCGGCGCCACTGTCCGCCTGGGCGTGCGGGCCACGCACTTCGAGCAGTCCGCCGACACGGAAGGTGTCACGGTCCGCTTCACCGACGGCGGCGAGAGCCACTACGACCTGGTGATCGCCGCCGACGGCCTCGGCTCCACCACCCGCGTGGCCATCGGCATCCAGGACAAGCCGGAGCCGACCGGCATGGCGATCTGGCGCGTCGCCGCCCCCCGCCCGTCCGGTGTCACCCGCACCGACCTCGCGTACGGCGGCCCGGCCTACATCGCCGGTTACTGCCCCACCAGCGAATCGACCTTGTACGCGTACGTCGTCGAGGCCAACCGGGACCGGGCGACGATCCCGGTCGATTCCTACGCGGACGAGATGCGCCGCCTGGCTTCGACGTACGGCGGCCACTGGCCGGAGATCACGGCGAGCATCACCGACCCGGCGCAGGTCAACTACACGTGGTTCGACCGGATGTTGGTCGAGGGTGCGTGGCACCGCGGCCGCGTCGTCCTGGTAGGCGACGCCGCGCACTGCTGCCCGCCCACGCTTGCGCAGGGCGCGGCCCTCTCCCTCGAGGACGCGCTGGTGCTCACCGAGATGCTGACCACCACCGATGTCTGGGACGACGCGCTCTTCCAGGCCTACTACGAGCGCCGCATCGCGCGCGTACGTCCCGTCGTCGAGGCCTCCGTGCAGATCGGCCAGTGGCAGCTCGACGGTGTGCGCGACGCCGATGTCCCCGGCCTGATGGGCCGCACCATGACGATCCTGCGGGAGCTGCCGTGACCCACACACCACCCACCGTCGACGTGCACGCGCACGTCCTGTTGCCCGAGGTCGAGGCGCTGGTCGACGGTCTGCCGGGGCACGCGGAGGCGCGCGCCCTGGACGCCCGCCGCAACGGTCCGGCCGCGCTGAAGGTCAACGGCGGGATGATCGGCGAGCGCATCGAGCGCCTGACGGATGCGTCGGCGCGGCTCGCCGTGATGGACGCCCAGGGCGTGGACGTCCAACTGGTCAGCCCGTCCCCCTCGCACTACCACTACTGGGCGGACGAGGACACGGCCGAGAAGGTGTACCGGCTGGCCAACGAGGCGACCGCGGCGCACTGTTCGGCCGCCCCCGACCGGCTGCGCGGCCTCGGCCTCGTACCCCTCCAGCACCCCGAATACGCCGTGCGCGCACTCGACCACGCCCTGGACCAGGGGCTGTTGGGGGTCGAGATCTCCAGTCACGCACCGGCCCGCGAACTGTCCGACCCGACGTACGAGCCGCTGTGGGCCCGCGCCGCCGAGACGGGGGCGCTGGTGTTCCTGCACCCCTTCGGCTGCACGCTCGACGAGCGCCTCGACCAGTGGTACCTGTCCAACTCGGTGGGCCAGCCCACCGAGAACGCGGTCGCCCTCTCCCACCTGATCTTCTCCGGTGTCCTCGACCGGCACCCCGGACTGCGGATCATCGCGGCGCACGGCGGCGGCTACCTGCCTACCCACATCGGCCGCGCCGACCACGCGTGGCGAGCACGCCCGGACGCACAGGACTGCCGCAATGCGCCCAGCAGCTACCTCGGGCACCTCTACTTCGACTCGCTCGTCCACGACCCTTACGTACTAAGGGAGTTGGTGCGGACGGCGGGTCCGGACCGGGTGCTGCTCGGCTCCGACTTCCCCTTCGACATGGGCAGCGAGGACCCGCTCGGCGCCCTGCGCGCCGCGGACCTGCCCGCCGCCGACTTCGACGCCATCCGCGGCGGCAACGCATCCGCCCTCCTCCAAAAGGACTGATCCACCATGAACGGACGCCTGCTCACCCACCTGCGGCACGTCGACCTCGCCGTGCCCGACTACGACAAGCAGCTCGACTTCTACGCCGGAGTATGGGGCCTCACCAAGGTCTCCGAGGACTCCGGCATCTCCTTCCTCGCCGCCGAGGGCTCCCCGGAGCAGTACGTCGTCCGGCTCCGCAAGGCCGAGGAGAAGCGCCTCGACCTCGTCTCATACGGAGCGGCCTCGGCGGCCGATGTGGACACGCTCGCCGAGGAACTCCTCGCGGGTGGCGTCCAATTGGTCTCCCATCCGGGCAAGGTCGACACTCCCGGAGGCGGCTACGGCTTCCGCTTCTTCGACGTCGACGGCCGCACCATCGAGGTCTCCGCCGACGTGGAGGTCAGGCAGCACCGCAAGATCGAGGAGAAGGAGGCCATCCCGGTCAAGCTCTCCCACGTCGTCCTCAACTCCCCCGACCTGAACCGGACTCGGGAGTGGTACGAGCGCCACCTCGGCTTCGCCCTCTCCGACACCCTCTCGTCGCCGCACATGGGTGAGGTCATGCACTTCATGCGGATCTCCAACCAGCACCACTCGATGGCGATCGCGCAGGGCCCGCACACCGCTCTGCACCATGTCTCCTTCGAGATGCGCGGACTGGACGAGTACATGCGCGGCTCGGGCCGTGTCATGCGCGCCGGGTTCAAGAAGGTCTGGGGTCCGGGCCGGCACATGGCGGGCGACAACACGTTCACGTACTTCCTCGACCCGCACGGCAACACCGTCGAGTACACGACGGAGCTGGAGGAGCTCGACGAGGACACCTGGCACCCGCACGTCTACGACTTCTCGAAGCCCGAGGTCACCGACCAGTGGGGCACGGCGAACGCGATGAACGAGCTCATCGCCAAGGAGTCCTTCAACGACGTCGACCGCGGCGTGTTCGTCGCCCCGCCGGTCTGAGCCCGAGCCACCCCTCTCCGTCTCCCACCGGCAGGAGCCACCCATGCGTTTCGCCGCATACGAATATCAGCACCTCCGTCACGTGGCCGTCGTGGACGACGACGGCACCCTCTTCCCGTTGCCCGATGTCACCTCGCTCACCACCCTCCTCCGGGAGACCGAGGGCCTTGCGGGGCTGCTGGCCGTCGGTGCGGCGGCTCGCGTGCTGCCGCCCGGCCCGCATGTCTCCGAAGTGCGTCTGCTGCCGCCACTGGAACCAGCATCCGTACGGGACTTCGTGACCTTCGAGGAGCACGTCGAGGGCGTCCGCCGCTCCGTCGACGGCGTGGCAGGCGTTCCCGAGCAGTGGTACGCGGCGCCCACCTTCTACTTCACCAACCCGCACGCCGTCTTCGGCCCGCACGACGACATCCCCGCGCCGCCCGGATCGACGCTCCTGGATTACGAGCTGGAAGTCGCCGCCGTCATCGGCCGCGAGGGCCGTGACCTCACTCCCACCCAGGCCCGCGAGCACATCGTCGGCTACACCGTCTTCAACGACTGGTCCGCCCGCGACCTCCAGTCCGCCGAGATGAAGGTCGGCCTCGGCCCCTGCAAGGGCAAGGACACCGCCACCACCCTCGGCCCCCACCTGGTCACCGCCGACGAACTGGAGCCGTACCGCGACAGCGACGGCTTCCTGCGCCTGGCCCTGACGGCCGAGGTCAACGGCGAGGTCGTCGGCAAGGACCTGCTGTCCAACATGAGTTGGACCTTCGAGGAGATGGTGGCCTACGCCTCGCGCGGCACCCTGGTCGTCCCCGGCGACGTACTCGGCTCCGGCACCTGCGGCAACGGCGGCTGCCTCGCCGAACTGTGGGGCCTGCGCGGCGAGCAGGCCCCGCCGCCCCTCAGGCCCGGCGACACCGTGACCCTCACCGTCGAAGGCATCGGCAGTGTCTCCAACACGGTCGTCCCCGGCGCGGACCCGGTCCCGCTCCCGGCCGGCCGCCGCCGCACCCGGGAACGGCCGTGAACGGTCGCCTCGCGGGCCGCGTCGTCGTCATCACCGGCGCGGCCCGCGGCCAGGGCGCCGCCGAGGTGACGGCCCTGACACGTGAGGGCGCGACGGTCATCGCCACCGACGTCACCGGGGCCGACGGCATCCGCCCCCTCGACGTCACCGTCGATCACCAATGGGCCCAACTCGCCACCGAACTACGGGAGTCGTACGGTCAGGTGCACGGCCTCGTCAACAACGCGGGCATCACCTGGCGGGCCCGCCTCGGCGACGTACGCGCCGAGGACTTCGCCCGCGTCCACGCCGTCAACGTCACCGGCCCACTCCTCGGCATCCAGCACCTCGCTCCGCTGATGCCACCCGGCGCCTCCATCGTGAACGTGGGCTCGTCCGCCGCCCTCACCGCCCACTACCCGGTCGCGTACACGGCCAGCAAGTGGGCGCTGCGGGGCCTGTCGAAGACCGCCGCACTCGAACTCGGCCCGCGCCGCATCCGCGTCAACACGATCCATCCGGGCTTCATCGAGACCGAGATGACCGCGTCGGCCGCCCCCGCCTTCCGGGACAGCAACCTCCGCGAGACACCACTGGGCCGCACCGGAACGGTCGACGAGATCACCCCTCTCGTCGCGTTCCTCCTCTCCGACGACGCGTCCTTCATCACGGGCGCCGAGATCCCGGTCGACGGCGGCTACACGGCGCACGGCGGCGCCAAGTCCATCTCCGACGCGCTGCGACCGGGAGCCCCGGCCCCGTACCCGTCACGCGGACAGGGCTCGGGGCGCGGTTCCCACCCGGTCCAGGACCTTGACGCGTAGTTCCCGGAGGGTGGGAACCGGTTTCGGTGAGCCCCAGGTCTGTTGCGCGAACACCTGTAGCCACTCCTGCAACAGATGGGCGACCTCGTCCTGCTGCATCGACTCCGGTGAGTCGCACCATACGGAGAGGTGGGCGCCGAACACCGGCTTGGTCTCCGGTAGCAGGTAGTCGCCTGCGCTGCCCGCGGATCCCATGAACGTTCGTGGGGTCCAGCGCTCGTAGATGCCCTTCGGGTTCTTGTGGGGCCCCTCGCCCACACCGGTCGACGTGAGGATGAAGTAGAGGTAGTCGCCGTTGGCGTTGATGACCTGATGGCCGGCGTCGACGTACTCCCCAGCATGGGGTTTCTCCGTGTTCCAACGGATCCAGACGTCCGCCTGCGTCCCCGGATCCACCCGGTTCACACCCTCGCCGGGGTAGATGTCGTCGTTGAACATCCGGGGCACCTTGCCCTTGGCACGAACGATGTCCGCCAGCTCGTTCATGTAGTACTCGTAACCGTCGTGTGCGGTCGCGGTCTCCTTTCCGTTGACACCGCGGGCGTACCGCACCAGTTGCGGGGCAGTACGGTCCGAGATGACGTCCGGTCCCGTCCCCTGCCACGGGGCGGGGAAGAACTCGTCGCCGCCGAGGTGGAATACCGGCCCGTCGAACAGGTCGCACATTTCCGAGACGATCTCGTGGGCGAGCTGCCGGGCGCCCGGCATGCTGAAGTCCAGGAATCCGGGATGCCGTGTGCCGTCGGCGAGCACGAGTTGGAACTCGGGGTGGTGGGCCAGGATGTGTTCCATGTGGCCCGGCGTATCCACGTCGGCATTGATGTCCACGTGGTACCTCTTCGCGTACGCCAGGATCTCGCGCACTTCCGCCTTGGACAGGTGCTGCTGTGAGGTGATCTCGGGGTGGGTGTCGCTCTGCACGCCGAAGCCGAGCCCCTCGGACAGGTGGAGCTGGAGGGCGTTCATCTTCAGGAACGACATTTCCCGGATCAGCGTCTTGATCCAGTCCGGCGTGAAGTACTTGCGTCCGATGTCGAGCAGAAGTGAACGCTCGGTCAGCTCCGGCCAGTCGACGACCCTGCCGTGAGGGAGACCGTTGCGCAGCATTTGCACGAGCGTCCTGGTGCCCCAGAAGACACCGGTGTCGGTCGGGGAGGTGACGGTGACCGCTCTGTCGACGACGACCGAGTACGCCTCCGGGTGGGTGCCGGCCCCGTCCACCGGCGCCAGTTCGAGGACGATGTCGTGCGGCTTCGGGTGTCGCGACACCGCTGTCCGCGGGGTGCGGTCCACGTGCCCCTCGACCACGAGCTCCTCCGCCAGCACCTCGGCCACCGCCCGTAGCGCCCGCGCGGATTCGGGGTGCAGCACGATGCGTGTTGCCGGAGACAGCCGCTCGGCTGTCCGGCCCGTTTCGAACCTCTGCACCGCAGGCAGGACCGTGGGCGGGGCGACTTGAGCGCTGTCCGGTCGGGCGGCCCGTTCGGCAGCGGGCCGCGCGAAGGCTTCCGACCGACCGCCCGCGAGCAAGGGAATGGACAGTCCTGCGGCGGCCACGAATCGACGGCGGCTGACTCCCTGCGGCTCCATCTGAGCATGCTCCTCTCACCGACCCGCTCTTCACGGGCGTGGCGCGAGGCTAGCCCCAAGTGGTCTAAACCACTAGAGGGTTGATCAAGAAAGACACACCTACGCCTTGGTCGCCCGGTCGTAGGCGGCCACCGCCCGTTCGAGGAACGCCGCCACCGTGGCCTGTTCCTCGGCCGTCATGGTCTCCGTGATCGCACCGATGCCCACGATGAGCGGCTCGACGTGCTGGAACGCGGCCTCCTCCCAGTGCTCCGCAGGTGTCACCAGCACCTTCCGCCGGTCGCTGGGGTGCGGGCCGCGGGTCACGTGCCCGCCGTCCACCAGGCGGTCGATCACCAGCGTCATCGCCGCCGTCGACGCGCCGAGTTCGCGCGCCAGCTCGCTCGGCGTCGCCGGTCCGGCACTGACCAGATGGTCCATCACCCCGAGCCCGGCCGGGTCCACGTGCATCTGCCGGCCCAGGTACCGCTCGAACCGTTGCTGACGACGGGTCAGGGTGCGCAGCTGGTCGCGGATGGGGCCCTCCGCCGGGGCCGCGGGCCGGGGTTCGGTGGGCTGGTCGGCAGTCGTCATGGTGTGGAAGCTGCTTCCTGGATCGCTAAGGACGTTGGCAACCAATGATGCGCGACATCACGCGGTGGCGGCGTCCTGCTTCACACCGGAGCCGCCAGAACCACCGTCGGACACGTCGCCGACGCCGGCAGCGACGGTGACGGTGACACCGTGCTGCTCCTCATCGGGCCGCCCCTTCTTCGGCAGCAGGAAGGTGATCGCCAAGAACGCCACCAACAGACACGCCTGGACGATCAGCGCGTGGTGGAAACCGGTCGTGAAGTCGCCGGCCTTGGCCTGCGCGAAGAACACCGAGCCGAAGACCGCCACACCGATGGAGCCGCCGATGGCCTGCACCGCGGACAGAACCCCGGAGGCGGAGCCGATCTCGTCGTCGTCGACGGCGGCGAGGATGAAGCTGAACAGGGCGGCGATCACCATGCCCGCTCCGATACCGGCCACCACCACCCCCGGGGCGATCTCCCAGATCGAGAAGGAGTCGGCACTCAGCCCGCTCAACTCGAACCAGAGCAGCCCGGCACCGGCGAGCTGGATCAGCGGACCGATCTGGAGGACACTGCGGCCGATCTTGTCGGCGAGGAAGGCACCGCTGACCGCGCCACCGATCGCCGTGCCGACCGCGAGCGGCAGGTTACCCAGGCCCGCGTCGCCGGCGCTGAAGTGCCGGCCGATCTGCAGGAACAGCGTGAGGACGAGCTGCGTGCCGATCAGCCCGCCGAAGAACAGGGCGATGCCGCCGAGCCCGACGGTGTAGGCGGGCTTGCGCAGCAGGCCCGGCTTCACCAGGGGCTCACGACCCGCCGCACCGGCACGCCGCTGCTGCAACGCGAACAGACCGAACCCGATGACCGAGGCGGCCATGCACAGCCAGGTCCACAGCGGCCAGCCGTCCTCCTGCCCCTGGTTCAGGGGCAACACGAGCAACGCACAGGCCGCCACGACCAGGACCGCGCCCACCATGTCGACACGCACCGCGCGATCACCCTGCTTCTTCGGTACGAACTTCGCCGCGATGAGCAGGGCCGCGAGCCCGATGGGCAGGTTGACCAGGAACACCGAGCGCCAGCCGAGGCCGAAGAAGTCACCCTCGATGAGGAAGCCGCCCAGCACCGGGCCGATGATGCCTCCCAGGCCCAGCACCGGGCCGAAGACCGCGAAGACCTTGGTGAGTTCGGACCCGGAGAAGTTCTCACGCAGCAGACCGAGGCCCTGCGGCAGCAGCACCGCCCCCGCCGCGCCCTGGAGCAGCCGGAAGGCGATCAGCAACTCGATGTTCGGCGACAGCGCGCACAGCAGCGAACTCAGCGTGAAGCCCGCAAGCCCGATCAGGAACATCCGGCGCCGCCCGTAGCGGTCACCGAGCCGCCCACCCAGCACCAGGCCGGCCCCCAGCGTGAGGGCATATCCGCCGATCACCCACTGCAGACCGACGGAACCGGCCCCGAGGGACTCCTCCAGCGAGGGGCCCGCGACGTTGACGATCGACGCGTCGAGGAGATCCATGACCTCCGCGACGATCATCACGACCAGGATCAGCCATCGCCATCGGTACGGCTGCGCGGTCGGGTCGACACCCATCTTACCTCAGTTCATTGATTACCAATATTCTTAGCAATATTGAGAGTAGTCAACGCACTGTGGATGTCAATCGCCGCACAGCCCCGCCCCGCCGCGGGCCGTATCAGGCCAGTGACGAAGCGACGTTCAGGTCGGTGCCAACTCCGCTACTTCGTCGCGGTCGCCACGGAAATGAACTTCCGCCGCGCCGCCGAGCGGCTGCACATCGCCCAGCCCGCGCTCAGCCAGCAGATCAGCAAGTTCGAGAAGGACCTGCGCACACCGCTGTTCCGGCGCACCACCCGCCACGTTGAACTGACCGACGCGGGACACGTGCTGCTCCTCCAGGGGCGCCGGGTCCTGGCCGAGGCCGAACACCCGCTGTCCGCCGTGGGCCATGCCGCACACGGCGAGATCGGGCTGCTGCGCGTCGGATTCGTCAGCTCGGCGGCGCTCGGCATCGTGCCCCGCACCGTGCTGGCCCTCCAGCAGTCCTGGCCCGACCTGCACCTCGAACTCACCGAATCCACCACGGAGTCACAGCTGGAGTCGATCAGCGAGGGACGCCTCGACGTCGGGATCGTGCGCGAATTGGACCGGGCGGCCGGGCTCACCGTGCGCCCCCTGCTGCGGGAGCGGCTCGTCGTGGCCGTGCACGAATCCCACCGGCTCGCCGATCACCCTTGCGTAGCGCTGGCCGACCTCGCCGACGAGCGCTTCCTCACCTTCCCCCGGCACCAGGTGTCACGCCTCTACGACCACATCGCCGCGCTGTGCCACCGCGCCGGATTCCGCCTCGAGGCAGCCCAGGAAGGCGTCCAGTTCCCGACCCTGCTCGGTCTCGTGGCCGCCAACACGGGCGTCACGATCGTCCCCGACTGCCTGCGCGCACTGCGCCTGCCCGCCCTGCGCTACCGTCGAGTTGACCGACCCCGACGCCACCTCCACGCTCTCCGTCGTCTGTCGCCCGGACCGACAGGAGTCCCCTCCGGTACGCAACTTCCTCGCCACCGCGACCGGACCTGCCTCCTGAGACACCGCCCGGAAGCCCGCCCCCTGTCATCGTCCGCCGGAAGCGGATCGGCCGCGGACTCCGTCCAGGAGGTAAGTGGTGCGGCGGTCGTAATCGCCCCGGGGAGGCAGCTCGCCGTACTTGAGGGCCAGGGCGTTGTCGACGACGAGTGCGTGGAGGTCGCCCGCCGTGAACTCCGGCCGTACCGCACCGGTGGCCCGCGCCGCCGAGATGAGTTCGTCGTTGGCCTCGCTGCCAACCCGGCAGATCTCCATGAGCTGCCGCGAGTGCGGATACGTCTGCAACAGGACGTCATTGACGGCCGGTTGGCGGTACTGGAGGTCGCGGAGCGCAGTGAGGTAGTACGCGATCCGCTCGCGGATGTCGTCCATACCCCGGGTGCGGTCGATGACCGCGAACAGCTCCGTCGCGACGACTTCTTCAATGACGGCGTCGATGAGGCCGATCCGACCGCCGAACCGGTTGAAGATGGTGGCCTTGCTCACCCCCGCAGCCTTGGCGACCTCCTCCAGCGGCACCGTCAGACCCCGCCCCTGGAAGGCCCCGATCGCAGCTGAACGGATCTGCTCCGAATTGCGCCTGGCGTCGGCGCGCAGCCGGGGCTCCGATGGCACCGCACCGGTCAAGGTCCTCACCGTCTTCCACTGCCACTCATCACCGAAATTTGACTCGCCTGGTCAGCTTACCTACGGTTGCGGGCACGTACGAAGTTGACCCACACGGTCAACTTATGGCCTCGCCCATCACCGCGACGGTTCCGGTGCGGGCACACGGAAAGAAGGACCACGCACATGATCGTTGTCGCCGGCGCGACCGGGGCCCTGAACGGGGCCACCGTCGAGCACCTCCTCAAGCGTGTACCCGCCGACCGGATCGGCGTCAGCGTCCGCGACGCCGCCAAGGCGCAGCACTTCGCCGACCGCGGCATCCGTGTGCGGCAGGGCTCGTACGGAGATCCGGCCGCGCTGCGCCACTCCTTCGCCGACGCCGAGCAGGTGCTTCTGGTGTCCGGCAACGACCCGGCGGCCGACCTGGTCGGCCTGCACCGCACCGCCATCGAGGCCGCCGTCGAGGCCGGCGCCCAGCGGATCCTCTACACGAGCCAGCACGCCGCCGTCCCCGGCAACCCGTACCCGCCGTCGGAAATCCACATCGCCACCGAGGCGATCCTCGCCCGGTCAGGAGTCGCCTGGACCGCACTGCGCAATGGCGCCTACGGCACACTTGACCAGCTGCTCGGCCCGTGGCAGGAGACCGGAGAGATCGCCCGACCGGAAGACGGTCCCGTCCCGTACACCGACCGAGACGAGGTGGCCGAGGCCACCTCGGTCATTCTCGCCGGTGACCGCTCCTTCGACGGCCCGGTCACCCTCACCGCGCCGACCGCCGTCACCTTCGACGACTTCGCCAGGATCGCCTCGGAACTCACCGGTCACACCATCAAGCGCATCGTCCTGGACGACGAACAGTGGGTGGCCGACCAGATCGCGATCGGCGTCCCTGAACAGGCGGCCCGATTCATGCTCACCTGGTACCAGGCCGGCCGCGCCGGCCACTTCGCAGAAGCCGACCCGCTGCTGTCCGAGCTCCTCGGCCGCGAGGCGAGCAGTGCCACTGACCGGCTCGCGGCCCACATCGCGGCATGAAGCAGCGGCTGCTGCGGGCCGCGTTCACCGTCCGGTCGAGCACGGACGTGAACGACCGCCGCGTCACCGTCTACGAGCGGCGGACGGCCGCCACCGCGGCCGTCCGGTCCCAGTAGGTCGGACCCCGTTCGCCGTGCCGGATCCGCTGCCGCCGTAATGGCGCGGGCGCGGGATCAGGCGCAGGGCCGCCGCGAAGACGGCGAGCGCACCGAGGAGCAGGAGCGTCTCCTCGCGGTGGCTCACCTCGGCGACGTACACGGTGACGACGAACGGCGCGTCGGCGAGTGCGAATCGGCCGCGGAGCGGACCCCGGCGAATGCCCGACGGCGCACCGGGATCAGCGCGCCGGCCATCGGGACGCCGAAGCGCCAGGAGACATCCAGACCGATCCCGCCGGGGTCGGTCACGACGACGGCCGCCACCAGTAGCGGCGCCCAGAGCACCAGGGCCGTGAGCCCGGCCGCGCCGCGTACCCGGCGGGCCGGACGCAGATCGGGCGGGCAGCCGGCGGGACGGCGGCGACCAGAACCGGTGCGAGGACGATGGCCGCGAAGTGGAGCGGCTGGAATGCCCGCCCCGGCGCCAGAGCCCGCGTCGACTAATGTCCGTGGCGTGGATACCCCCCGCCTGTTCGACGGCAGACTCAAACTGCGGCACCTGCTGCTCGTGGACTCCCTGTCCCGACAAGGAACCGTGGTGGGGGCCGCCAACGAACTCCATGTGACGCAACCCGCCGCGACCCGGAGCCTGCACGAGGTGGAGGACATCCTCGGTGTCCCGCTGTTCGAGCGCGGGCCGCGCGGGGTCACCGCCACCGTGTTCGGTGAGGCCTTCACCCAGCACGCGCGCGCGGTGCTCGCCCAGCTCACCCGGGCAGGCCGGCACATGGTGGAGTTGGCGGAGGCGGAGCGGGGGACCGTGGTGGTCGGCATCCACCTGGCCGGTTCGAACACGCTGCTGCCGCGCGCGGTGGCGGCGCTGAAACATGCGCATCCGCTGCTGACCGTGATCGTACGGGAGGCCTCCCCCGAGGAGCTGCTGCTCGACCTGGAGGCCGGGCGCATCGACCTCATCGTCGGCCGGCTGACCGCGCCCTCCGGCGACGGCCTGATCCGGCACCCGCTGTACGACGAGTCAGTAGGCCTGGTCGTCCGTGCGGGCCACCCGCTGGCGGGACGGGAGGGGATCGACATCGCGGACACCCTCGACTTCCCCTGGATCCTGCCCGGTTCGCAGACCACCCTCCGCCGCGAGGTCGAGGACCTCTTCGCCCGCCGGGGGCTCACCCTGCCGCGGAACCGGGTAGAGGCCACCTCGTTCCTCACGGTGCGTCAACTCCTGCTGGAGACCGACGTGGTGGCGGTGCTGCCCGCACTGATCGTGCGCGACGACGGCCGGCTCGCGCCGCTGTCCGTACCGCTGGAGCCGGTGGGGCACCGGGTGGGTGTGACCCTGCCGGGCGGCCGCACCCTCAGCCCGTCCGGCGAGGCACTGCTGAAGGCCCTGGAGCAGACCGCGGCTCTCATGACCGAGGACTCCCCCGGCCTTCGGCAGGAGGAGTCCTCATAGTCCGCGTCGCCCTCGTCATAGCGGCGTCCCGGCGCCGACCACCACGCGGCGCGGCGGTCACGTCCCCAGAAAACGCTCCGCGTTGCCGCGGGTGATCTTGCGTCGCGCCTCCTCGGTGAGGAAGTCGCTCTTGCGGACCACCTCGCCCACCGGCCGCTCCCCCAGGGGGTACGGGTAGTCGCTGCCCACCATGACGTGGTCCTCGCCGACGGTGTCCACGAGGAGCCGCAGCGCGCGCTCGTCGAAGACGACCGAGTCCACGGAGAACCGGCCCAGGTAGTGCGAGGGCGGGTACTGCGAGGTGCCGACCACGTCGTTGCGGCCGTGCCAGGCGTTCTCCATGCGGCCCAGCCAGAAGGCGAACGAGCCGCCGCCGTGTGCGAAGCAGATCTTCAGCCGGTCGTCGATGCGGTCGAAGACACCACCGAGCACCATCGCCAGGATCGACAGGTGTGTCTCCGAGGGCATCGCCGTCAGCCACCGTGCCATCCACCGGTCGAGGCGGGGCGAGTTGTCCATGTCCCAGGGGTGCACGAACACCGGTACGTCCAGGGACGCGCAGTGCTGGAGGAAGGTCACCACCCCGGCACTGTCCAGGTCCTGGTCGCCGACGTGGTTGCCGATCTCCACGCCACGGTGACCGGCCGCCACCGCGCGTTCCACCTCGCGGCAGGCCGCGTCGGGGTCCTGGAGGGGGACCTGGCAGAACGGGATCAGGCGGTCCTGCGCGGGCGCGGTGATCTCCAGGGCCAGGTCGTTGAAGATCCGTGCGATCTTCGCGGCCTCGGCGCCGCTGCGACCGTAGTGGAAGAACGCCGGGGTCGGTGACACCACCTGGGTCCGTACGCCGTCCGCGTCCATGTCCCGCAGCCTGACCTCCGCGTCCCAGGCGTTCGCCTGGATGCGCCGGAACTCGGAGGACCCGGTCATGATGACGGCCTCGGCCTCGGACTCGATCCGCAGCCACGGTGCGTCGGGGCCACCGAGTTTCGACAGGTCGGGCCAGCCCTTCGGCACGTAGTGGGTGTGGACATCGATCACGTCTGACACCGGTTCAGCCCTTCCCGGGGTGCAGCGCGCCGCACGCGGAGCACACACGGGCCTTCTCGTCGCCGTAGAACTCCTCGAAGACCGGCGGGAGATCGGCCACGATGTCACGCACCTGCAGCTCCACCTCGTGCACGGTCGCCGAGCAGGAAGCGCAGAACCAGAGGAACTTCTCCAGCTTGCCCTCCTCGCGGACCCGCTCGATGACCAGGCCGATGGAGTCCGGGTCGGGGCGCTGCGGCGAGTGCGGCACGTTGCCGGGGAGCAGCCAGGCCTGGCCCTGCTTGATGTGTACCGTGTGCGGTCCTTCGTCGGTCATCAGGTTGACGTGCATGTCCCCCTTGACCTGGTAGAACCACTCCTCGTACGGGTCCAGGTGGAAGTCGGTGCGCTGGTTGGGGCCGCCGACGATCTGGACAATGAAGTCGTTGCCGAGTGACATGGTGCGGTTGTTCACCGGCGGCTTCAGCAGGTGTGCGTGGTCGTCGATCCAGCCCTGGAAGTCGATGACCTCGGGGATGTCGGTCACGGTGTCTCCTCGGTGGTTGCGGTCGCGGGCAGGTGTGCCACGGCCTGGATCTCAATGAGCAGGTGCGGGTGGGGCAGTTGGTGGACGGCGACGGTGGTCCGGGCCGGACCGTTCTCGTCGAAGTGCTGTCCGTAGACCTCGTTGTATCCGCCGAAATCGTTCATGTTGACCAGATAGGCGGTCACTTGGACGACGTCGGCGAGACTGCCACCGGCGTCGGCGAGGATGTCTCCGATGTTCTCCAGGACCGCGCGGGTCTGCGCCCGGATGTCGAGGTCCGTGGTGCCCATCTCGTCCGTGGACACACCCACGAAGGTGTTGTCCGGTCGCCGCGAACTGGTGCCGGAGACGAATACGAGGTCTCCTGCGCGCCGGAAGTGCGGGAAGCGGCCGCGGGGCGTCGCCTTGCCCGGAACGATACGTGCCTCGCCCATCAGACACCCCTCACACTGACGCGGCCGAGGCCGGAGACCTCACAGGTGGTGACCCCCGCGGTCAGCGGCATCGCCGCCGTGGCCGCGCCCGCGAGCACCACGTCCCCGGCGCGCAGCGGGACGGACCGGCGGCGCGCCATGTCGAGCAGCGCGCGCAGGGCGTTCAGCGGCCCGTCCAGGATGGCGACGGTCGAACCCGCCACCTCCTGCTCCTCGTTGCTCAACCGTACGGTCAGGTCGCCGACGTCCTGGAGCGGCGCCCAGGGGCCGATGGCGTAGCCGGCCGCGGAGGTGTTGTCCGCGACCACGTCCTCGTACGTGAACCGGAAGTCGCGGTAGCGGGAGTCGATGATCTCCAGCGCGGGTGCCACGGCGTCGACGCAGGTGGTGATGGAGGTGTCCGGGGCGGCCGGGTCCACGTCCCGGGCGAGCCGGAAGGCCACCTCGGGCTCGACCTTCGGGTGGATGAGGCGCGAGAGGTCGACATCGCCGCCGTCGGCCACACACATCGCGTCGGTCAGCCGGCCGACGATGATCTCCGAGACACCCATCTGTGCCATCTTGGCCTTGCTGGTGAAGCCGAGCTTGACGCCGGTCATCCGCTCACCGCGTGCGGTGCGCCGGCCGAGCAGCGCGGCCTGGATGACGTAGGCGTCGTCGATGGTCAGGGTGTGGGTGTCGGCGAGGCTGAGGGTGTCGGTGACGGCCGTCTGGGCTTCGTCGAGCCGCCCGGCCAATTCGTCGACGGTGTGCGCGTCGAGCATCAGGTGTGTCCTTCGGTTCGGGTGGTGGCGGCGTGCGCGGTCGTGCGCTGCGGACCGCCGGGATCATCGCCGGTCGGCGTCACAACTGCACGCATACGTTGGTGGGTTCGGTGTAGAAGTGCAGCGACGAGGCGCCGCCCTCGCGGCCGAGGCCGGACAGGCCGACGCCGCCGAAGGGCGAGCGCAGGTCGCGCAGGAACCAGGTGTTGACCCAGGCCATCCCCACGTTCATGGCCTGTGCCACGCGGTGGCCGCGCCGCAGGTCCTGCGTCCACACGGAGGCGGCGAGACCGTACTCGGTGTCGTTGGCCAGCGCGATCGCCTCTTCTTCCGTGTCGAAGGGGATCAGCGCGGCGACGGGGCCGAAGATCTCCTCGCGGACCGGCCGGTCGGCGTTGGTCAGGCCGGTCCAGAGCGTCGGCTCGATCCACGAGCCACCGTCGAGGTCTCCGCCGAGACTCGGGACGTTACCGCCGGTGAGGACCTTGGCGCCGCACTCCTCCGCCAGGTCGAAGTAGCCACGCACCTTGTCACGGTGGGCCTGAGAGATGAGGGGCCCGGTGGTCGTCCCCTCGGCGAGCGGGCTGCCCAGACGCAGGGCCTCGGCCCGCGCCACGAGCCCGTCGGCGATCTTGTCGAAGACCGGCCGCTGCACGTAGACCCGCTCGGTGCACAGACACACCTGGCCCGTGTTGGCGAAGACGGACCGCTCGAGACCGTCGAGGGTCTCCTCGATGTCGGCGTCCTCGAAGACGAGCGCGGCGTTCTTCCCGCCGAGCTCGAAGGAGACGGGTCGTACGCGCGGCGCGACCGTCTTCATCACGTGTGCGCCGGTCGCCGACGAACCCGTGAAGGTGACACCGTCGATCCCGGGGTGGGTGGTGAGGTGCTCCCCCGCCGAGCCGCCGCCGAAGCCGTGCACGACGTTGTACGCGCCCGCCGGGAGCCCGGCCTCCGCGAGTACCTCGGCGAGCAGCGTCGCCGTGCCGGGGGTCTCCTCGCTCGGCTTGACGACCACGGTGTTCCCGCAGGCCAGCGCCGGGGCCACCTTCCAGGTGAGCAGCAGCAGCGGCAGGTTCCACGGGACGATGACCGCGACCACGCCGAGCGGCTTGCGCACCGCGTAGTTGAGGGCCTGGCGCCCGCCGGCCAGGTCGGTCATGAAGGATTCCTGGCCCGCGGCGGCGACCACGTCGGCGAAGGTGCGGAAGTTGGCGACGGCGCGGGGCACGTCCAGCTCCCGGGACAGCGTCAGGGGCTTGCCGGTGTCGGCCGTCTCGGCGGCCACGAACTCCTCGAACCGTGCCTCGATGAGGTCCGCGGCCCGCCGGAGCACGGCGGTGCGTTCCCTGACCGGGGTCGACGACCAGGGGCCGAGGGCCGTGCGGGCCGCCGTCACCGCCCGGTCCACCAGGGGTGCGTCGGCCTCGTGCACCTGGGCGTGCGCGCGGCCGGTGGCCGGGTCGATCGCGTCGAAGGAGCGGTGGTCGGTGCCGGCTTCGGGATCGACGTAACGCCCGTCGACGAAGTTGCGGATCCACCGTGTCGTGTCTGCCGTCATGGTCACAGCCTGGAACTCCGGGCCCATGCCTGACAAATGAACTTTTCGCTCGTTGCCATGCCTGTTTCGGTATGTCGGGCCGAGCGGCCGCCAGAACGCGTCGGGGCGTGTCGGGACGCGTCCGGTATACCCAGACGGCTATGGCGGCGAGGGAAACCGGCATTTGTCGGCCGGTCCGCGGGGGCCCAGGATCCACCGAAAGCGCGGAACCCACCCCGCCGAACCCAGCAAGCGAGGTACCTACGCCATGAGTGACCCCGAGCGTTCGCAAGGTGCGAGCAGAACCGCGCTCGCCACCCTCCTCGGCACCACCTTGGAGTGGTACGACTTTTTCCTCTACGGCACGGCCGCCGCCCTCATCTTCGACAAGCAGTTCTTCCCGGGCCTGAGTCCGGCGGCGGGCACGCTCGCCGCCTTCAGCACCCTCGCCGTGGGCTTCGTGGCCCGTCCCCTGGGCGGTCTGGTCTTCGGCCACTTCGGGGACCGTCTCGGCCGCCGCTCCACGCTGGTGGCCTCGCTGCTGCTGATGGGTCTCGGCTCCACCCTCATCGGGCTCGTGCCGGGCTACGACACCATCGGCCTGTGGGCCCCGGTCCTCCTGGTGGTGCTCCGCATCGTCCAGGGCATCGGCCTCGGCGGTGAGGGTGCGGGCGCCACGTTGATGTCCATGGAGCACGCCCCCGAGGGGCGGCGGAACCTGTACGCGGGCTTCCCGCAGATGGGCACACCGGCCGGTCTCGTGCTCGCCAATCTCGTCTTCCTGGCCACCAACTCCCTTGCCGGGCATGTGGCGTTCACCGGGTGGGCCTGGCGCATCCCGTTCCTGCTGAGCTTCGTCCTGGTCGGCGTCGGGCTGGTCGTCCGGCTGCGGGTCACCGAGTCGCCGTCCTTCGACAAGGCGCGGGAGGAGCAGGAGGTGGCCCGCTTCCCGCTGGCCGACGCGATGAAGGTCGGCCTCCCGCGCCTCGGCCTGACCCTGCTGGCCGTGCTGGCGAACTCCACGGTCGCGTACGTCTTCATGGTCTTCACGCTGTCGTACGGCACTCAACACCTGGGCTACGACCAGCAGTTCCTCATTCTCGGGGTGAGTGGGGCGGCGGTGCTGTGGTTCGCCTCCATCCCGGTGTGGACGCGCTTCGCCGACCGGCACGGCAGACGGGGCATGTTCATCGCCGGCTCCGTGGCCGTGCTCGTCTGGTGTGCGGTCTTCTTTCCGCTGCTCGACACCGGCAGCCGTGCGACCGCGCTGGTCGCGCTCGCCGGGATGGGTCTGATCATCCCCGTGACGCACTGTGTGCAGGGCGCGATCATCGCCGACACCTTCCCGGTGCGGGTGCGGTACTCCGGTACCTCGCTGATCCTCCAGGCCGGCGCGGTGCTCGGTGGCGGCCTCGCGCCCATGATCTCCAGCGCCCTGCTCGGCGGCGGCGACTCCTCCATGGGTGTGACCTGGTACCTCGTGGTGGTGTGCGCGCTCAGTCTCGTCGGCGCGGTGGCCCTGTTCCGTGCGGTCCCCGAGACTCCTCAGCAGAAGGTGACCACTCCCGAGTTCGCAGGTGAGGCATGAACGACGACTCCTTGGCCCGCAGCGGCCCTCTCCGGTTCGCCACCGCGGAGCGGTTCTCCCCGCCCGTACCCGTACGAGGAGTGGAACCCGCCAACGGCGCGGGCGGCATCTGCCCCCAACCGCCGTCCCGGCTCGACAAGGTGATGGGCCCGCCCCACGACCGCAGGCCCCAGAGCGAGGACTGCCTCCACCTGTCGGTCACCTCCCCGACCGCCCCCGGGGCCGGTCGCCCCGTTCTCCTGTGGTTCCACGGAGGCGGCTTCAGCAGCGGTGCCGGTGTCCTCGACTGGTACGACGGCAGCGCACTCGCCGCCGAGCAGGACGTGGTCGTCGTCAGCGCCGGATACCGCCTCGGCGCGCTCGGCTATCTCGTGCTCGACGGGGTCAGCGAGGGGAACCTCGGCCTCCTCGACCAGTTGGAGGCGCTGCGCTGGGTACGCGACAACATCCACCTGTACGGGGGTGATCCCGGCCGGATCACGCTCGTCGGCCAGTCCGCCGGCGCCCTGTCCATCCTTCAGCTGCTCCGCTTGCCCGAGGCCCGGGGACTGTTCCGCCGCGCGGTGCTGCAGAGCGCGCCCGTATCCATCGCCACCAGGCCGCTCGCCGAGGCCCGCGAAACGGGCCACCTCTTCGCGACACACCTCGACGCCGACCCGCGCACGGCCCCGCACGAGGCACTGCTCACGGCGCAGGCCCTCACGGCGGCCGACCTCCAACAGCGGGTCGGCAACACCCTGGTCCCCCCGTTCGGCCCGGTCTCCGGCACCCGCCCTCTCCCGGCCGGACGCGCGGACTTCGCCTTCGACCCCACCGCCATGGACGTCCTCTACGGCTGGAACGCCGACGACATGTCCGCCTTCGCCGAAGGCGCCAACGACCACGGCAGCGTGGCCGAACGCACCCACCGCGTCTACGAGGCACCGCTCACCGCCCTGCACGGGGAACTGGAGGCCGCGGGCGCCCGCGTGCACGGCTACCGGCTGGACTGGCGCCCCCGCGGCTCCGCCTACGCTGCCACCCACTGCCTGGAGATCCCACTCGTCCTCGGCTCGGCGACCGCCTGGCACGGCGCACCGATGCTCGGCGACCTCACCTGGCCGGAGGTGGACCGCTTCGGACGCGAGGTCCGCGGGGCGTGGGCCGCTTTCGCCCGCACCGGGGATCCGGGGGCGCTGCCTGCTCCGATGACCGGGCTGGACGGCTGAGCGCCGGCGGGTCACACCTGTGGCAGCGCCAACCGCTCCCCGTACAGGGCCCGCGCGTTCCCGGTGAGGACGGCGCGGGTGGCGGTGTCGGTCAGTCGGGAGGTGCGGATGTAGTCGAAGGCCCGCCGGTACTTCTCGCCCTGGAAGTACGGGTGGTCCGAGCCCGCCAGGAGCCGGTCGGTTCCAAAGGTTTCGGCTGCCAGGACCAGCGACGGTTCGTGGAAGTTGGCCGCGTCGAACCACATGCGCGGCAAGGTCTCCATGGGCGGTTCGGGAAACGCGTGCCAGTCCTCGTAGTTGTCCTGGAGGCGCTGGGCCAGGAAGGGCAGGTCGCCGCCCAAGTGGGCCACGTGCAGCCGGACTTGAGGGAAGCGTCGCGGGATGTCCGCCTTCAGGAGTTGGAGCACGGCGATGGCGTCCTCGACAGGTGCCCCGTTGACCCACTCGAGACGGTGGTCGTTGATGAGGTCCGAGCGGGCGCCCGAACCCGTGGCGTGCACATTGACGATGGCCGACCGCTCGTCGAGGGCAGCCCACACGGGGGCGAACCGGGCGTCCGCGGGGCTGAGCCCGCCGGGCAGCACGGCCGGAAGGGAGACGCCGGCGAACCCCAACTGGTCGAACAGTCGCGGGAGTTCGGTCAGTGCGGCGTCGACATGCGGCAGCGGCAGCGCGCCGTAGGCGAGGAACCGGGTCGGGTGGGCCTCGACGAGGCGTGCGTACTCGTCGTTGATCCACCTTGCCGCGTCGAGTGACGGCTGCGCTTCAGGTCCGCCCGGGCTCTGCGGTGTCACGGCGAGTACCTGGACGGCGACGCCCGCGGCGTCCATGCCCCGCAGGCGTTCGGCGATGTCCGCGTCGGTCGAGTCGGCGGCGAGGTTCCGCGCGATCCTGGTGGTCGCAGGGTCGACCCCGATACCCTCCAGCCGGTCCAGATACGCCGCCGGGTAGACGTGCGCGTGGGTATCCACGGCGAAGGCGTCCACCGCGTGGGTGTCCACCGCGTCGGCGTCTGTCATCGGGCGACCTCCACTCTGGTGTGCCGGGGGCTGACCAGCGACGAAAACACCAGCGTAGGCAGGCTCGGTCCACACCGCAGGCGGAGACGGCCATGACGCCATCGGCAGGCGACCGTCAGGAGACGACGACCCTTACCCGGGCGAGGGTGTCGAGGCGCGCGAACGGGGTGGCCGGGTCCGCGTCCCGGTGGGCGGAGGCGCGGACGGTGACGAAGTGTGTGCCCCGCTGCGCGAAGGTGTGCCGTCGCTCGATCACCACGCGCGGGGCCGGGACGATCTCCTCGTGCGTCGCGAAGGCCGCGGTTCCGTCCAGGTCCCAGGCCGCGGCGACGATACTGCCGCCGTCGGGAGGGCAGGTGAACTCGGCGCGTAGCACGACCTCTTGACCAGGCGTCACCTCGGCGCGTTCGCCGCCGTTCGCGGTGAGCCGGGCCACGGGCTGTACTCCGCGTCGGTCGTGGGCGGCGGCGGGAACGTGCACCTGGCCGTCGGTGACGTTGTAGGCGGTGGTGGCGGGCGGTTCGACGCCCCGCTCGGCCCAGGCGGCCACGTCCCGCAGTGCCTGGTGGAGGGCGCCGAGATAGGAGACCGTGTGCGTGGGGTCCTCCTGGGCCTCGCTGTCGCCGTGCAGGGCGTGGTCGACGTACCAGAGGCGGAAGTTGGCCTGCTCGCCCTCCTCGCCGAGGTGCTCGCGGATCCGGCTTCGGTACCAGTCGCCCTGCCAGGGGAAGGCCTCGCGGTCGAGCAGACTGCACACGGCGACCATCTTGCCGTGCGGCCGGCCCTCGGGCAGCGATCCTGAGGCGGCGCCGGTGAACAACGGGCCGGCGAGGAGCTCGCGCTGCGGGTGGCGAGGGGTGCCGTCCGGGTTGCGGAACTGGTCCCAGACCGCGTACTCGGGGCCGGGCACCTGATGCCGGTGGTAGGTCTGGGCGGCGAGGAAGCCGCTGTTGTCGATCTCGATCTCGTCGCCCGGACGCAGCCCGTCCGGGCTCGCGCCACGGAATTGTTCGTCGAGGACGGCCAGGTCGCCGTGCACCTCGCTCAGTACGAACGAGCCGCCTGCCGCGGCTCCGGTGATGACGCGCAGGTCGGCTCCCTGGGCGGCGACACGGACGGGCACGCTCAGCCGGATCCCGGTCAACGGCTTGTCGGCGGAGGCGGAGGCGAAGGAGGTGTCGACGCCGCCCCGGACGGTGCCGTGCGGCGGCATGTCGTCGGACGCGGTGACCAGTTCGGCCACGGTGCAGCGGTGCCGCAGCCGGTCGCGGTGGAGGGAGCTGTCGGGTGCGGAGTCGGCGCCGAGGTGTCCGGGCCGCGTCCAGAAGTCCTCGAAGTAGCCGGCGTCCAGGGCCTCGACGCCGGGCTTCAGGACGCTGAAGGCGTGGTTGCCCATGGTGCGATGGCCGAACCAGGAGCGCGGCGGGAAGCCCATGCGGGTGGCCTCCTCCAGGGCGGCCCGCTGCTCGGCGTCCAGACCGGCGTACATGTCGCCGCCGCCCGGCTCGGTCGCGTCCACGATCGCCTCCAGCCTGCCCCGCAGCACCCGTTGGGCGTGCATGCGGACGCTGAAGACATTGGGGATCGCCATCGGGCTGCCGATGACGTAGGGGACGAATCCGTCCCACACACCCTCGGTGTTCTCGGCGGCGCCGATGGTGCGGTAGGCACCGCCGCTGCCGCCGTAGAGGTAGCCGTAGGGGCGGTGGTCGAAGCCGTAGACACGCACGGCGAGTTCGCGGGAGTAGCGGGCGCAGGCGGCGTTGGCGCGGTAGGCGCCGATGGTGGGATCGGCGCCCGAGGTGGGGTCGGCGTAGTCCGGACCGCCGCCGTTGGTCTCCAGGAAGTAGCCGCCGCTGTCGGCCGCGAAGCCGATGCGGTCCTCCTGCCCGCGGGCGGTCTGCGCCAGGTGCTCGCTCTGCGGAACCGGGGTCACATGCTGGAAGAAGCGGCCCGCGTACTGCTCGCGGGGCGGGAAGTACGCGGAGAAGCGGGTGTCGGTGCCGTGGAAGCCGCCGTGCAGGTAGCGGTGCGGGACCGGTTCCTGCCGCCACTCGTCCACGTCCGTGTAGGGCTTGCCGAAAAGCTCGTCGGCCTGATGTTCCATCATGTTCCTTTCCTACGAGGCTCGTTGTAGGCCCTGATGCGGCGTCAGAGGCCGACCTCGGGTCCGTCGAGCAGGGCGCGGGCCCGCATCCAGTTCTCCCCCGTCAGGCGGCGCACGCCGTCGGCGAGCAGGTCGTCCACCGGGACGTCGGCGTTGGTGATGCGCATCATGGTCAGGCCGTCGAAGAGGGCAGAGATCTGACGGGCGGTCTGTTCCGGGTCGAGGCCCGGGTGGGCGAGGCCGTCGCGCTGCCGGCGCTCGACCAGCCGGGCGAAGATGCGCACGCTGTGCTCCGTCCGGTCGTGGAAGTAGGCCGCCGCGGGGCTGCCCGGCGTGGCGGAGAGCCCCTTGAGCGTCAGATACAGGCGCAGCCGCCGCTCTTCGACGGGGCCCGGAGCCACGGCGCGCCGCAGCTCGTCGAGGTCGAGGCGTACGTCCTCTTCCTCGACACCGGCCTCCCGCACCGCCAGTTCGTCGGCCCGCACCATGCCGGCGACGAGCAGGTGCTCCTTGCCGGCGAAGTGGTAGAGCACGGTGGCCTCGGGGACCCCGGACTCGCGGGCGACCAGCGCGGTGGTCACCCGGTCGTGCCCGTGCTCGTCGACGAGACGCAGCACGGCGTCGGCGATGTCCGCGCGGCGCTTGCGGGAACGGGCGTACGGGCCGCGCTTGGCGGAGGGGGTGGTGTCGGTCATGTGGGCACGGTATGCGCTGCCCTGGGGCGGGTTCATCGCACGCCCCGCAGCCGAGCGGTGGTGAAGACACTGGCGACGGCACAGACCGCGCCGAGCAGCAGAAGGAGGGTGTAGGAGCCGCCGGTGACGGTCAGTACCGCCGAACCGAGGGCGGGGGCGAGGGTCTGCGGCACCGTCTGGGCGAGATTGATCAGCCCCAGGTCCTTGCCGACGCCCTCCGCGTCCGGCAGCACATCCGCCGTCAACGCGGCGTCGACGCCCATGAAGGCACCGAAGGCGAGCGACACCAGCCCCCAGGCGAGCAGGAATTGCGTCTCGGAGGTGATCCGGGTGACCAGCAGCATGCCGAGCCCCACCACCGAGCCCCCGAAGTAGACGAAGGGCCGCCGGCCGAACCGGTCCGACAACGGCGCGGCGGTCACCAGGCCGATCACGGTGAGCAGCCCGGCGACCGCGTTGACCGTGGCGACGCTCGCGGTGGCCGCGTGCAGGTCCAGGTCGAAGCGGGACTGGACGAAGTAGAGCAGACGTGTCTGAAGAACCGCGTAGGCCATGACGACGAGCACGCGGCCCGCGCACGCCCAGCGGAAGTTGTGGTCGCGGAAGGCGACGAACATCGTGCGCCACATCGGCGCTGGTGTGCCCCGGGGCGCCTGGGCGCGATCGTCGTCACGGCTGGATCGTTCGGGAGCCACCAGGACGAACACCACGGTCCCGACCAGCACCACCGCACCGAGGAACGTCGTGCCCACGGCAGGGGTGTCGACGAAGGCGGCGCCGAGCCAGCCCGCGCACGCGGCGGCCAGCGTGGTGGCGAGCGCGGGCAGCGCCCCGACGGTGCCGCGGCGGCTGCGTGGCACGCGTTCCGCCATCACCGTGCTGAGCGGTGTCGTCACGAGGACGACGGTGATCTGCGCGAGGGCGAAGGCCAGCAGGAGCGAGGTCGGTCCGGGGGCGAAGCCCACGGCGGCGAACGCGACCACCGCGCCCGCGCCGCCGGCCAGCAGCCAGGGCGCGCGCCGGCCCAGGCGGTGGCGCGTGCGGTCGGAGAGCATGCCGATCACGGGGCTGGCCAGCATCGAGACGGCCGCCCCCACCGAGGAGACGATGCCCAGCCAGGACTCCTTGTGCGCCTCGCCGACGAGTCGGGCGATCTGCACGGGCAACAGGACCGTGGCCACGGCGTTGACGGTGAGATAGACGGCCGTCTGAGCAGCCGTCAGAGCCGCCCCGACCCGGACAAGACCCACCCGCGGGAGGCCCGCTTCCGGAGCGTCTTCCGGTGCGCCTTCCGGCTCGTCTCCCCGGTTTCCCGGGACAGGTACGGAACGCGCGGACGGATCCGTGGCGTCCAAGACGGCCTCCTGGCGGGAGCGGCGCAGTGGATGGAGGGGGTGGAGCGTAGGAGCGAACCCTGAGCGTAGTCACAATTTCAGTCGAGACAAGACCTGCGAACGAACCCGTTGAACGAGTGAACTTCACGGCTCACTCCATTTTCACGCCCGCCCACCCATCTGGGACGGCTCGCGCTCCCCTCGACCAACCGGACTTCTTTCCTCCCACCCCCTGGACGCGCCGACGATCTTCCGCCTAATGTCTGCCGCATTCCATATTCCATAGAATCCAGAATCCAGGGAGCGAGCAGTCGATGAAGTCACGTGCGGCGGTCGTCACCGGGGTCGGAGAGCCCGTCGAGATCCGTGAGTTCGACGTGCCCGAGCCGGGGCCCGGCCAGTTCGTACTGAAGGTCGAGCTCACCGGGATGTGCGGCACGGACGCACACATCCGTCGCGGGCGGCTCGCCAGTGTCACCTTCCCCGCCCTCCTGGGTCACGAGATCGTCGGCACACTCAGCGCACTCGGCCCCGGCGTGCACACCGACCACGCGGGTCGGCCGGTGTCCCTGGGCGACCGTGTGGGCGTCCTCCCAGCACTGAGCTGTGGCACCTGCTTCGACTGCCAGGTCCGGCACCGGCCCGACGCCTGCCAGGACCGCCGCCCCTCCTACGGCTTCGCCTCGCCCATCGGCCAAGTCCCGGACCTGAGCGGTGGGTTCAGCGAGTACCTGTTCGCCTCCAACGTCGGCACCGTCTTCCACCGCACCGAACTCCCGCCCGGCATCGCCGTTCTGCAAGAACCCCTGTCGGTGGCGCTGCACGGCATCGACAGGGGCCGGATCGGGGTCGGCAGCTCCGTCGTCGTCCAAGGGGTCGGCGCGATCGGGCTGATGGCGGTTGCCGCGGCCCGTGCGGCGGGCGCAGGCCGGATCGTCGCGCTCGGCGACCCGGGCACACGTCTGGAACTCGCCCTGGAACTGGGCGCGGACGACGTCGTCGACATCGGCGAGCACACCGGGACCGAGGCTCGCCGACGTGCGGTCCTGTCCGCGCTGGGCCGCCCGGCGGGCGCGGACTGCGTGATCGGCACGGCCGGCTCACCCCAGGCGTTCACCGAGGCCATCGGTTACCTCGCGAGCGGCGGAGTCCTCGCCGAACTCGGCAACTTCACCGACAGGGGCACCATCCCCTTCAACCCGTTCAGCGACCTGCTGCAACGCGACCTGACGCTCACCGGTGTCTACGGCGCGGGCCCCGACATGCAGCGCCGCTACCACCAGGCGCTGACTCTCCTTGAGCGGGAGGACCGGCCGTACGAGCGCGTGGTCAGCCATCGCGTGCCCCTGGACCGTGTCGGCGAGGCGCTCTCCGCGCTGGAGGGCAGCTACTCCCTCGACGGCCGGGATGTCGTCAAGGTCGCTTTCAGCCCCGTGAGTTGACGACTTACCCCCGCCATTTTCGTCCCACCCCTCCCCCCTTCTTCCTGCCCCGACGGTGACGAGGAGACCGCGTCCCATGCGAAGAATCCCCCTGCCGGTCGCGGCCGCGACAGCCGCGGCCGCCCTGGTACTTGCCGGCTGCTCCACTCCCCCGCAGAAGGGCGGCGCCGGCACTCTCGGCACGGCCCAAAAGCCCGTGGAAATACGGGTGTTGGCCAATGACGCCTTCGCCAAGCAGTGGCAGGACAAGCTCGTGCCACAGTTCCGCAAGGAGTACCCGAACATCAAGGTCAGGGTCGACGGGCTGCCCTATGCGGACCAGTTGCCGAAGACCATGCTCGATCTGACCGGCGTGTCACCCACGTACGACATCGTGCTCGCCGACGATCCCTGGATCCCCCGGCTCGCGGAGACCGGCGCGCTGCTCGACCTGCGCAAGGGGGATGCCCGCAAGACCACCGGCAAGGACTACGACTGGGCCGACTTCACCCCCTCTGACCTGGCGGCAGGCCAGGCCGATGGACACCAGTACGCCGTCCCCGTACGCACCAACCTGATGCTGATGTTCTACAACCGGGCCCTCTACAAGAAGGCCGGGGTCGCCGAGCCCGACGAGCACACGACCTGGAAGCAGTACCTCAAGGACGCCTCCAAGCTCGACCAGGACACCGACGGGGACGGCAAGAAGGACTCCTGGGCGGTCGGGACCTACTTCACCAAGGACCCACTGACACCCACCATCTGGCAGACGATGCTCAACGCCGACGGCGGACAACTGATGGACGACAAGCATCACGTCACGTTCAACAACGCCAAGGGTGTCAAGGCCTTGCAGACCCATATCGACCTGCTCAAGCACGCTCCGCCCGGTGCGAGTACGTATCAGTTCAACGAGCCGCTGGAGGCGTTCCGGCAGGGCAGGACAGCCACCATGTTCATGTGGGGCAGTGTCTACAAGGGCACGGCCATGGACAGCGCGTCCACGAAGCTCGGCTCCGGGGACGTCGGCATCACCACGATGCCCGCCGGCTCAGCGGGACCCAGCACACACCGTGGTGTGTGGTCGGCGGCGGTCACCAAGAAGTCGCCCCACCAGGCCGCCGCGTGGACGTTCCTGCAGTGGGTGACCTCGAAGAAGGGCGAGCAGTGGGTCGGCGCCCATCTGGGGTCGTTCCCCGCCCGCCGTTCCACCCTGGCCGATCCTCCGGCCGAGTGGCTGCGCCCCGTGTACAGCGCCATCGAGAAGGGCGACAAGGCGGTCAAGGCCGGGAAGATGTACCGTCCCCGGCTCCCCGAGTCCGACGCCGTACAGCAGATCCTCGCCCTGGAGACCAGCCGGGCCATGTCGGGCGAGACGACCGCGAAGGAGGCCCTGGACCGGGCGGAGAAGGACATCTCCACGCTCCTCGCGGCGAAGGGGTACGACCAGTGAGCGCCCCGACGACGACACCCCGCGGGCTGCTGCCCTTCCGCCGTGGCGCGCGGCTCGGTGAACAGGGCACCGCGTGGCTGTTCCTCACCCCCGCTCTCGTGCTGCTCGGCGGCATGCTGCTCTACCCCATCGCGTACACGGTCTGGGTCAGCTTCTCCTCCTTCGACCTCGCGAAGTTCGAGCCCTCCGGCTGGGTGGGGTGGAGCAACTACCGGCTGGTGCTGCAGGATCCGGGCTTCGCCCAGTCCCTCAAAGTGACCGGCATCTACCTGATCCTCGCCCTGCCACTCCAGATGGTGCTCGGGTTCGCGATCGCGTTTCTGCTGAACGTGGAGTGGAAGGGCCGCGGCGTGCTGCGGGCGCTCTTCCTGATCCCGATGGTGGTGGCTCCCGTCGTCGCCGGCGGGATGTGGCGGATGCTGCTCGACCCCATGTGGGGCGTGGTCAACTACGTACTCGGGCTTGTCGGCATCGGGCCCGTCGAGTGGCTCGGCGACCCGACACTCGCCATGATCAGCCTCGTGGTGATCGACACCTGGCGCTGGACCCCCTTCGTGGTGCTGATCGCCTCGGCCGGGATCATGGCACTGCCCACCGAGGTGTACGAGGCGGCCCGTGTGGACGGCGCCTCCGCGCTGCGCACACTGTGGCGGATCACGCTGCCGCTGCTCGTGCCGGTGATGTCCGCCGCGTTCATCGTGCGATGGCTGGGTGCGGTCAAGATGTTCGACATCGCGCTCGCGGCCACCAAGGGCGGCCCGGGACAGGCCACCGATGTGGTCAACCTCTACATCTACGACAAGGGTTTCCGCAGCCTGGAGTTCGGCAGCGCCTCCTCCATGGCGACGCTGGTGCTGCTGCTCACGCTGGTGGTCACCTACGTGCTCTTCCGGATTACCCGGCGGTTGGAGAACCGATGGTGAGCGAGACGGTACAGACGGCGCCGGGACCGAAGTGGGGCCGAGTCTTCGCGATCGGCGGGGCCATCCTGGTGACACTCGTCTTCCTGTTCCCGGTGCTGTGGATGGTGAGCATCTCCTTCAAGCTGCCGCGTGACATCTTCTCCGTCCCGCCCCGCCTCTTCAGCGAGCTGACATCGGCGAACTACACGAGCTACTTCCAGCAGGCCCGCATCCTGCCCCGCATGGTCAACACGGTGATCGTGGCGGGTGGTTCGGCCGTCATCTCGATGGTCGTCGGCTCGATGGCCGGCTACGCGCTGTCGCGGCTGCGCATGCGCGGCGCGGGCGTCGTCGCGGGACTGATCCTCGCCTCGCGTGCGGTGCCGCCGATCGCCCTGGTCGTCCCGATGTTCCTCGTCGCACGCAAGCTCCAGCTGACCGACCAGTACATCACCGTGATCCTCGCCTACATGACGTTCCTGATCCCGTACGTGGTGTGGCTGATGCAGGCCTTCTTCCGCGGTCTGCCGCGGGAGTTGGAGGAGTCGGCGATGGTCGACGGGTGCACACGGTTCGGCGCCTTCTTCCGCATCATCGTGCCGTGCAGCCTCAGCGGCCTCGTCTCGACGCTGATCTACTGCGTCATCCTCGCCTGGGAGGAGCTGCTGTTCGCCCTGGTGCTCACCAACGACCACGCGGTCACCATCCCGGTCGCCATCGCGGGCATGGCCGCGGACACGGAACGGGGCGGCCTGTGGGGCCCGTTGGCGGCCGTCGGGGTGCTGACGGTACTGCCCGTCGTCATCTTCGCGCTCGCCGTGCAGAAGTACCTCGTCAAGGGCCTCGCCGACGGAGCGACCAAGGGATGACCACACGCATACGGGACGTCCGCGCCCGCCTCGTCGAACTGCCCTACCCGCGCCCCTTCCACCCCTCCTGGGCACCTGAGGGCGGCCACCGCGCCATGTCGGCCGTCATCGTGGAGGTGGAGACGGAGGACGGCATCGTCGGGGTGTCCGGCGGCGACATGGGACACGGCACCGGGCCGATGCTCCTGGAGACCATCCGTACGTGGCTCAGGCCCGCGCTCGTCGGCCTCGACGTCCTCGCGACCACGGGCATCGCCAACCGACTGCGGTACGTCGCCGAATACGTCTTCCCCCGGCCCTGGGTCGTGGGCGTCGCCGTCTGGGACGCGGTGGGCAAGGCCTGCGGCCGGCCGCTGCACCAGTTGTGGGGCGGTGAGCGCACCGCCATTCGCGCGTACGCGAGCTTCGGCGAAGTGCGCGACCGGCATCAGCGGGCCGACGATGCCCTCCAAGTGGTGGCGGAGGGATTCACCGGCATCAAACTGCGGGTGCACGCGGACACGATCGCCGAGGACGTGGCCCAAGTGGCCGCCGTACGCGAGGCGGTGGGGCCCGACGTCACGCTGATGGTGGACGCCAACCAGGCGGCCGCGTCCTGGCGCTACCGTCCCGACGGCAGCCGCATGATCTGGGACTTCGAGCGGGCGCTCACCACCGCGCGGGAGTTCGCCGACCTCGGCGTGGCCTGGCTGGAGGAACCGCTGGGGCGTCACGACTACCGCTCCCAGCGGGAGTTGACGGCCGCCTCCCCCATTCCCATCGCGGGCGGGGAGCACAACCGCGGCCTGGGTCAGCTCGTCCGTCTGCTGGAGGACGACTGCTTCAGCATCTACCAGCCCGACGCCAATGAGAGCGAGGAGATCGGCGCGCTGCGGATGTTCGGGATGATGGCCGCGGCGCGGCAGCGGAAGGTGATCCCGCACGCCTGGGCGACCGGCCTCGGCGTGGCGGGGAACCTGCAGCTGTGCGCTTCGCTGCCGAACTGCGACTGGCTGGAGTATCCGTACGACCCCCCGGTGATCGTGCCGGAGGTCTTCCACGTGATGCTCACCCGGCCGCTGCTGCCCGACGCCTCCGGGAACGTACCGCTTCCCGAGGGCCCGGGGATCGGCGTCGAACTTGACCATGCGGCGATCGAGCCGCTGACCGTACAGCAGGTGTGAGAGGCGCACATGACCCGACGACCTTCCTCCGCGGACCCGGCCCTGTCCGGTGGGCCGGCCCCGCGACCGCCCGAGCCCTTCCGTACCAAGGCCGACCTGGCCGCGGAGCACATCAAGCAAGAGATCATGTCGGGGCGGGCGGCACCCGGCACGAAGCTCGTGGCGCGCACGGTCGCGGAGGCGGTCGGCATCAGCGAGACCCCCGTCAGGGAGGCCGTCAAGCAGCTGGTGTCGGAGGGCTGGCTCGTCGAACGGCCGCACGTGGGCGCGGTGGTGGCGCAGGTGACCGTCGACAACGCGCGTGAGCTGTACGGGGTCAGGGCGGCGCTGTCGGCGCTGGCCCTGGAGCTCGGCGGGCCGCTGACGGGAACCAGGCTCGACCAGGTCGACGAGGTGCTGGCCGAGTCCGTCGAGGCGGTCGGCGAAGGGGACGTGGCCCGCTTCGCCGCCCTCAACCGGCGGTTCCACTCGCTGCTCTGTGACACCGGGCAGACGCAGATGATCCACCGGATGCTGACCGGGATCTGGTCCAAGACCGAAACCGCCCAGCGCGGGTTCCGTCTGGTGCCCTGGCGGCTTCCGGAGTCCCACGCCGAGCACGTGGCCATCAGGGACGCGCTCGCGGGCGGGTCGTTCCAGGAGGCGGCGGAGCTGGTGCGCGCCCACGAACTGGCGGCGATGGACGCGCTGATCCAGGCACTGGAGGAACAGTCCGCGGCCGACGGCGCCGGGCCCCGCGGGGCCAACTGAAGCGCGGCGCGCCCTGTTCCCCTTCACCAATGGTCCGGCCTCATTCACAGGGGCCCAGAGTTCAAGGAGAACTTCATGCACACCGGGCACCGCGTAGCGGAGCGCGAGATCACCGAGCGGACCAATCTGTGCCGTCCCGACGGGCGGCTCAACCCGGACGCGGTCGGCTGGAGCAGGACGCCCCTGCACCACACCAACCTCAAGGGCTGGGGCCGCACGATGCGCTGGGAGTACTGGTGTGTCGTCACGCCGAACCATGTGTTCGCCGTCACCGCCTCCAGCCTCGACTACCTGTCCAGCAAGGGCGCCTGGTGCCTGGACCGGCGCACGAACACCCCCCTTCATTCGGTGGAGGTGACCAAGCCGGCCCGTGGCGTGCAGTTCCCCGACCGCTGCGGGGAGGGCAGCGTGTGGCTGGGGCCCGGCCAGAACTCCGTCTCCATCGAGGAGGTCCCCGGGCACACCCGGCTGCGGGTGAAGGCCGGTGAGTTGCGGGCCGACCTTCGGGTGGAGCGCGTTCCGGGGCGGGACAGCCTGGCGGTGGTGGTGCCGTGGTCGGATCGGCGCTTCCAGTACACGGTCAAGGACGTGGGCCGCCCCGTGGAGGGCACCATCACCGTGCGGGGCGAGGAGTTCCCGGTGTCCGCCGAGGAATCCGTCGCCACCCTGGACCACGGCCGGGGCCGCTGGCCCAGCAGCACGCTGTGGAACTGGGGCGCCGCGCACGGCCACGTCGACGGCCGCGAGGTCGGCCTGCAGATCGGCGGCAAGTGGACCGACGGCACCGGCAGTGTGGAGAACGGCCTCTTCCTCGACGGCCGGTTGCACAAGATCAGCGAAGAGCTGGTGTGGCGTTACGACAGCCAGGACTGGTACGCGCCGTGGCACATCACCGGTGAGCGTGTCGACCTTGAGTTCCAGCCCGAGTACGTGCGTTCCTCCGACGCCACTCGGCTGTGGATGCGCAGCCGCGAGGACCAGGCATTCGGCCGCTACCGGGGCCGGGTCGTCGACGACGCGGGCGAGACCGTGGAGGTGCGGGACCTCTACGGCTGGGCCGAGGAGGTCCACCGGCGCTGGTGAGCGGCACGGAGGTGCGGTCGCGGCTGGTCAGGACGTCAGTCGGCGGGCGAGACGTTCGGAGTCCGCCTCGGTCCAGCCGGGCGGCCGGGTGATCTCCGCCCATGCGCTGGTCGGCATCGCGCCGTACCGGTGCCCGTAGCCGTCGGGGACGTCCGCCGCGCCGGCCATGTCGCAGGCCACCTGCCAGAACGTGAGCAGCGGGTACCAGCGCATGGCCGGTGACACGTCCCCGGCCCGCGGTGTCAGCATCCAGTCCGGTTTGTTGACGGCGAGCCCCGGCGACCACCACACCACCGGGTCCGACCCGTTCTGCAGGTAGACCGACCGCGGCTGTCGCCAGGGCGCGTCCGGGATCGTGTAGTCACGGGGTACCTGGGCGAACCGCACGTTCGCCCCGTTGTCGTAGACCGGCCGCCACTGCGGGCTGCCGGTCCGGCGGCCGTCGGTGACCCGGTTCCACAGCGGGTTGCTGTACGTGGGGCCGACGAACAGCGCCCCGTCGACCTTCGAGGTGAGCGCGTCCGGGGATCCGCCGAGCGCGTGCTCCATCGCGTACGATCCCAAACTCTCGCCGTACACGAGGAGTTGAGGCCGGTCGCCCTTGGGCAGCGTGAGCCACTTGCGGCGCACCGCGTCGAACAGGGCGGAACCGGCGTCCGCGGCCTCGTCCTCCGTCAGCACCGACACACCACTGGGCAAGTACGAGTACTGCATGGCCACCAGGGCGCTGTCGCCGCCCCACATGTACTCCAACGGCTTGCTGCCCTGCTCGTTGATCCAGCCGGTGCCGGTGGTGCCCATCACGGCCAGCACCTTGCGGGAGAAGCCGCCGGTGCGTTCCAGCTCGCGTACGGCGAGGTCGGCCCGCTTCTGGAGGGTGTCGGCCGAGCGGAGACCGACGTACACCCGCACCGGATCCTTGGCCGGTGCATGGGTGAACGACGCGATGTCCTCACGGCGGGTGGCCTCGCCGACGAAGTCCCGGCCCTTGGCGCCCAGGCTGTCCCACGGCGCCTGCGACGGCGGACTGCCCGAGAGCGTGGCCAGCTCGGGCCGCACGATGCCCTCCGTGGTCCCCTGGTCGGTCAGCGACGCGGCGCTCTCGATCACGCGCAGGGCCCGGCCGACCAGAACCCCTTGAGCGAAACCGATGGCGATGAGGGCGACCAGGACGACACCGACGGCGTACGCCACAGGGCGCGGCACATGACCCCCTGCGAGGTTCGTCACGACACGTGTCGCAAGGCGCAGCACGCGGGCCACGCCCAGCACGAGCAGCGCCAGCACGGCGGAGACCAGCGGCACCAACGCCCATTGCCACCACACCACCTGAGGTGGCATCGACACGGCCCGGCGCACATCACCCTGCCAGCGCACGCTCCGCGCCGTCAGCACCACGACGGCCGCGACCGCGACGGCGGCCACCGCCCACTTCACCCACCCGTGACGCGTACGTGGTGGATACAGCCCGGCGCGGCCGGCGATCCGGCGCGTCACCGCGTCGAGAATCGCACCGACGGCGTACCCGACCACCGCCGTGACGCCCGCCGCGAGCCCTTGCAGCCACCAGGCGCGCGGCAGGAGCGAAGGCGTCAGTGACAGGCAGTAGAAGACCGCGGCCAGCACGCACCCGCCCCAGGAGAACCCTCTGAACACGACCCGCTCAGACCCCGCGTGCCGACGGAACCAGGACCGCGGCCTGCCGTACACCTGATACGAACTGTGCTCCACCGCAGGCACTCCTCAGGCCGCGCTCGACACCTCCGGAGAGGGGACCGCGGCAACGGCAACCGGTTCCGACAACTTGCCAGTAATGTCGCATCAATCCAGGCTTGGCACTACTTGTGCGCACCTACTTGTACACATCTACTGACGCACACCTACTCACGCCCATCTATACGGACCGTCGGCGGACGAGGTGACCCATCCATGCAGGCACCCTTCACCGGGCGCATCTCCCACGCCTCGGCCCTCGCCTGCGCCGTCGGCGTGCTGGTACTGACCAACCTCGCCAACAACCGCTGGATCCCTTCCTGGATCCTGCTCACCGCGGTGGTCAGCACCTGCGTGCTCGTGCTGCTCCTGCTCCGGGCCGGCGGCGAGTGGGCCGATCTCGGTCTGGCCCGGGACTCGCTGGGCACCGGCGTGCGCTGGGCCCTCGCCCTCATCGGCATCGTCGCCGCCGTCTACGTGTGCGCCGCCGCTCTCCCGGCCACCCGCCACCTGTTCGAGGACAACCGCAACGACGGCCTCGGCCTGCCCGAGGTGCTGCTCAAGTCACTGATGATGGTTCCCCTGGGAACCGTCCTTCTGGAGGAGACGGCGTTCCGCGGTGTCCTGTACGGCCTGATCCAGCGCATGCGCGGCCCCACGGCGGCCATGCTGGGCTCGTCGCTGCTCTTCGGCCTCTGGCACATCCTGCCGTCGCTCAACCTCGCCAACGACAAGCCCGCACTCACGTCCACCTTCGGGAACTCCGTACTGGGCACCGTCCTGGTCGAACTGGGCACGGTCCTCTTCACCGCGGCGGCGGGATGCGTCCTCTGCCTGCTCCGGAACCGCAGCGGCAGCCTGCTGGCCCCGATGGGCCTCCACTGGGCGACCAACGCCCTTGGGTACGTGTTCGGGTATCTGTGGAGTCGGGCATGAGGGCCCTCAACAACGCCCCACCAGACGGGCGATGGCCGGTGCGATGTCCTCCAGGGGCAGGACGAGGTCGACCAGTCCGGTGTTGATCGCCGAGCGGGGCATGCCGCGGAACTCGGCTGTGGCCGGGTTCTGCACGATGACGGTGCCGCCGTGCTTCTTCACCGCGGTGATGCCTCGTGAGCCGTCGCCGTCGGCGCCGGTGAGTACGCAGGCAATGGTCCTGGAACCGTAGGCCTTCGCGGCGGACTCGAACATCGGGTCGGCGGCCGGGCGGGCGTGGTTCACCGGCTCCTCCTCCGTCAACGCCAGCGTCCTGGACGTCCCCACGCACAGGTGCCGGTCCGGCGGAGCGATGTACACGGTGCCCAGATCGGGGTCCTCCCCGTCCTCGGCCAGCTTGATCCTGAGGTCGGTCCGGGGGGGGGACAGCACGGAGACGATCCGCGTCTCGCGGGAGCGCCGAAGGTGCTGCACCACCAGAACGCCGACAACTCCCCGCTCAGGCCGCCCAACAGCGTCCCCAGGCCCTGAATCCCACCCGCGGACGCGGCCACCAGAACAATCACCAGAAGTGGAAGAAGCACCGGTACTCACCTTTGGAGAGTAACCCCCGGCGCGGCCCAGCAGGCGGAAGCCCCTGTGCCTGCGCCCTGCCGGAAGGCTGACGGTCAAAGCCTGGTGACTTCGGGGCGTAGCTGTTAACTTCCCCCTCCACGATCATACATTCAGTCATTACGTGTATGAATGGAGCGACTATGCGGGGAACGACGGCCGTGGTGCTGGGCGGCAGCGTGGCGGGGCTGTGTGCGGCGGGGGTGCTCGCGCGGCACTTCGACGAGGTGGTCGTGCTGGAGCGGGACCAGCTCCCGCCGGACGCTCAGCATCGGCGGGGCGTGCCGCAGAGCAAGCATCCGCACTTCCTTCTCAACTCCGGGCGCCGCGCGATCAGTGAGATCTTCCCCGGGTTCGAGGAGGATCTGATCGCGGCGGGCGGGATGCTCCTGATGCCGTCGCTGGACGCGGCGTACTGCGAGAACGACGGCTGGGGGCCGCGCCAGGCCGGCTCGATGACGATGGTGTACAGCTCCCGCGTGCTCATCGAGCGGGTCCTGCGCGACAAGGTCCGTGAGCTCCCGGCCATCGAAATCCGCGAGGGTGTGAGTGTCACCGGGCTGCGGACCAGCGGGGGCGGGACCGCCGCCGGGCGGGTCGAGGGGGTCGACTTCCGTACGGACGACGGCGGTTCGGGGCAGCTCTCCGCCGACCTGGTCGTCGACGCGCTGGGGCGCGGCTCGTCCGTCGCCGACTGGCTGGCCGGGGCCGGGTGGCCGGCGGCGGCGGAGAAGACCCTCGACGCCAAGGTCACGTACACCTCGCGGTGGTACGACCTGCCACCCGCCGACCGGCGTCCCGAGTCCTGGTGGTGGAAGCACCTGGTCGTCACCCCGACCCAGGACACCGGCGACCACCCCGAGGAGCACGAGTTCCTCAGCAACTTCTTCCCGATCGAGGGTGATCGGGCGATCGTGTGCATGGGCGCGTGGGGTCTGCGGATGCCCCGCGAGGTCGGCACCTTCGAGGCCGCGGCGGACCGCGTACGGGCGACGGCCTTCGGGCAGGCGATGCACACCTGCACACCGACCTCCGAGGTGCACCTCACCCGCTCGACCGGCAACAAGTGGCGCCGCTTCGACCTGCTCGAACGGCCGCCGCTCGGCCTGGTGAGCGTTGGTGACTCGATCTGCGCGTTCAACCCGTTCTACGCCCAGGGGATGAGTTCGGCGGCCCGCTCCGCGCTCATCCTCGCCGAGCTGCTGCGCGGCCGCGAGGCCCTCGACGCCGCCTTCTTCCGCGAGTTCCTCGGCCGGCAGAAGAAGTCGCTCGACGTGCCGTGGATGCTCGCGATGGCCCGTGACCAGGCCTACGACTTCGCGACCGGGAGCGAGGTCGTCGCCGCCTGGCGCCGCAACCTGTCGGCGCGCCTCAGCTGGCCGGTCTTCAACGCCATCACCGCGACGAGCCGTGAAGACGCCTACGTGGAGCGGACGTTCGCCGAGGTCTTCAACCTCGACAAGTCGCTGCGCGAGATGGCCACCGACCCGCGGTTCTGGTTCCGTATCGCGCGCTACAAGGTGCGTCGACTGCTCGGCCGCACGGTCGTACCCGGTGGGTTCGACGAGCAACAGGACCCGCCCGCGACCGACTTCACGGATGCCACCACCAACGGCGCCGACCGCACGCCCGCCGCGGACCCCGCTCTCGTCAAGGACTGAGACACACCACGCTGAGACATCCACCGGCACGACCGATCCGAGGAGCGACGGATGGGCTACACATGCGACTCAGCGGCCGAGCGCATCTCGGAAGGGCTCGGATTCTCGTGCCATGACGCCGCCCCCGTCGTGGACCTCCGCAACCCGTTCGACCTCGAGAGCGGCACGATGCCGTTCCTCGAACTGCTCGTCATCGGCGGCGCGGTGTTCGCCCTCGTCCACGCGTGGCGGCGGTGGCGGCGCGACGGCGACCCGGTCAACATCTCGCTGTGGTTCGGCTCGGTCGTCTACCTGGCGGTAATCGAACCGCCGCTCTACTTCCCGAGCTGGTTCGGGCTGCAGGAGCACGTGGGGCTCATCTTCTCCCACAACGTGTTCACCGTGCAGTTCATGTACGACCGGCTGCCGCTCTACATCGTCGCCTTCTATCCGGCGCTGTCGCAGCTCGCCTACGAACTGGTCCGCGTCCTCGGCGTCTTCGCGCGGCGGGGACCGCTGGCCGGTTCGCTGGCCGTCGCGTTCGTCTGCCAGGTGTTCTACGAGATATTCGATCAGCTCGGGCCCCAACTGAAGTGGTGGGCCTGGAACCCCGACAACACGTTGATCAACGAGCCGGCGCTCGCCTCGGTCCCGATGAACAGCATGTTCCTGTTCGCCTCGGTGTCCTTCGGCGCGATGACCTACCTCGTCGTACGGCTGGTCGGCGCAAAGGACGCCGGGGAGGGCGGAGAGGCAGGCAGGGGTGCGCTTTCCGGCCGTCGGATCGCCCTGCGCACCCTGGCCGCCGGTGTGCTGACACCACTCGCGATGGGTGTCGCCGGGATACCCAGCAACCTGTTCAGCGGCGGGGACCAGCTCGGGATCCAACGGGCCGTCCTCGGGGTCGAGTTGGCCCTGGTCTGGCTCGTCGGCCTCTACCTGCTCGCGGACTCCTGGCGCGCGCGGCGGGCCGACCCGACACCGGCCCCGGCGGCGTCACCGTGGTTCGCCCGGGTCTACCCGGCGGTGTACCTCGTCGCCCATGTCCTCCTCTGGCTGGTCGCGTTGCCGGCGTACTTCGCGGCGTCCGACGGCGTCACCGAGCAGGGCACGCCGGTCGGAAGCCTCTGGTACACCGGCCTGTGCGCCGTCGCCGCCGCCGGTCTCGTGGTGGCCGCACTGCGCGCGACCATGCCCCAACGGGCCGAGGAGCTTGTGCGATCCTGAGGGCATGGGTCATCACGGCTGGGGAGGCCGCCCTCCCGCATCGGACGCGGAGGCGCGGCAGCGGATCATCGACGCGACCGCCCGCTGCGTCGACCGGCACGGCGCGGCGAAGACGACCCTGTCCGACGTCGCGGGCGAACTCGGTGTCACCCGGCAGACCGTGTACCGCCACTTCGGCGGCATCGGTGACATCATCGGCGAGGTGGCGGCCCAGGGCGCCGAGTCGTTCGTCGACTCGATGATCGCGCACCTGCAAGGCGTCACCGACCCGGCGGATGCCGTGGTCGAGGGCATGATCTTCTGCGTGCGGACCATCCCCACCGAGCCACGCCTGAGCCTGCTGCTGCAGCGTGGCGACACCACCGCCTTCGGGCGCGGCGCCACCACCGGTGACACCATCACCTACGGCGCCAAGATGTTGCAGCGGTTCCCCGTCGACTGGGCCGCAGCGGGCATCGGCGAGGCCGATCTCGACGGCCTCGCCGAGATCATCATGCGGCTCCTGACCTCGCTGCTCCAGCACCCCGGCGAGCCCCCGCAGGACGAAGCCCGGCTCCGCGCCCTCCTCAACCGCTGGCTGGCCCCGGCCCTGTCCGGCACGCCGCGGCCCGGGTAGGCGGCCTGCCCCAACGGCGGACCGTCACCGTGCTGGAAGCAGCCCGGCGCTCCGCAGGTGTCGCTCGACGGATGCGACGGAGGTGTCGGCGAGCGGGATCTGCGGCGCGGCCGTGACACCGTGTGTGAACACACCGAGCAGGCGCAGGGCGTGCTTGAAGCCGCCGAGGGCGGAGGAGTTGCGGCCCATGTCGGTCTCCGGGCCCGTGTCGACGAGGCCGAACAGTTCGACGAGGCGCTCCTGCTCCTTGACCGCGGTGTCCAGGTCGCCGCCGCGTACGGCGTCGTAGAGGCGGACGTATCCGGCCGGGTCGACGTTGCCGAGTCCGGGTACGACACCGTCGGCGCCCGCCAACAGGGCGGCGTCCACGGTCAGTTCGGATCCCGTGAGGATGCTGAAGGAGGGCGCGGGGCCGTCGGCGCGGCCGCGGCGTCCGCCGAGTTCGACGAGGAGTCGCCGCAAGGACCCCTCGTCGCCGCTGCTGTCCTTGAGTCCGGCGAGTGTGCCGTCCTCGGCGAGTTCGCGTACCAGCGCGGCGGAGAGCTTGGTGTGTACGCAGACGGGCAGATCGTAGGCGAACAGGGGAAGGTCGACCCGCTCGCGCAGCAGGCGGAAGTGGCGGGCGATCTCGACCGGGTGTGTACGGGTGTAGAAGGGCGCGGTGGCCACCAGCGCGTCGGCGCCGGCCGCGAGGGCGGCGCGGCCGTGTTCCGCGACGCGGGGTGTGGTCATGTCGATGACACCGGCGAGCACCGGGACCCGTCCGCGGGCGGCCTCGATGACGGTCTCCAGGGCGACGGCCCGCTGCCGGTCGGTGAGGAAGGCGACCTCGCTGCTGGAGCCCAGGGCGAACAGTCCGTGCACTCCCCCGTCCACCAGGTGGTCGACGAGCCGGGCGAGGGAGGCCGTGTCGACGTCACCGTGCGCGTCCAGCGGGGTGCAGACGGGCGGGACGACGCCGCGGAGGGGCTGGGGCCAGGACATGGGGTCTCCAGAAATGTACGTGGGTGGTTCGGAGGGAAACAGGGCCGCCCGGCACCCGGGCGGCCCTGCAGTACTACGGCGTGGTGACGTTCAACGACGTTTCCCCGTAGGCGTGTTGACGGCCGCGGACCTGGTAGTCCGCTGTCGCCTTGACGGTCCCGGCGGTGGCGTCCGCGGGAACCGTGACAGGGACCTTCACGGTGGCGCCCTGGCCGGGGTTGAGCGCGGGCACGGTGACGGCCGGTGCGCTGTAGCCCTTCGGCAGCGTCAGCGAGACCGAACCGGCGGGCAGGGCCGCGTCGTTCTGGCTGACGACGCGGACGGCGACCTCGGTGGTGGCTCCGGCCTTCAGGCTCGCGGGCGGTGTGACGGTGACGGGCGCGCAGACACCGCTCAGCCACTGGAGGTCGAAGGACGAGTAGGTGATGTGCCGGTAGTCGTCGCGCTCCCAGAGCAGGCCCGTGCGCGGGTTGGCCGCGGTGCCGTCGCCGAGCTGGGTGAGGGTGGAGTACGCGGCGGAGCCGGCCTCGACGGTCCTGCGGATCGGCCAGTTCTGCCCGTTGTCGCAGGACAGGCGGACGGTGAGGTTGCTGCGGCCGCTGGTGGTCGCGGTGTTGCTGAACATCAGCCAGTTCGCGCGGGGGTGCGAGGCGTCGACCCCGGGCGCGTAGCGGGAGATGGAGCCGTTGTTGGCAGGGTCCGGCAGCTCGGTGTCCTGCTTGAAGGGTGTGTAGGTGACACCGCCGTCGCTCGAGTACGCCACCGTCCGGTACGGGGCGGAGCGGTTGTTGAGCATGACGCGGCCGTCGGACAGCTCCACGGTCTTGTTCTCGTCGCCGCCGGGGCCGACGGGGGTGCCCATCTTCCAGGTGGCGCCGTGGTCGTCGCTGTAGGCACTGACCGCGTAGTTGGCGCCGTTGTTCCGGATCGCGTACTGCTGGATCAGGCGGCCCTTGTACGTGCCGTGCCGCAGCTGGATGCCCTCTCCGGAGGCCGCGAACATGCCGGCCCACGCGGGGTTCTTGATGTCGGCGGTGATGCGCTCGTGCTTCCAGGTCAGGCCGTCGTCGTCGGAGTAGCTGTAGTCGGCCTGCAGGACGTCCGGGTCGCTCTCGTCGTTGCCGGTGGCCGAGCCGAAGAAGCCCTGGTTCACCGAGGCCGCGTAGAAGAGGAAGATGCGGCCGCTCTCACGGTCCACGAGGAGGCTCGGGTCGCCGTACCCCTTCGGGGCGGCGTCCTTGCGCACCACCTGCTGGGCCTGCCAGGTGGCGCCGCCGTCGGTGCTGCGGCGCACCATCACACCGATGTTGCTGGGCAGGTCGGAGAGGGTGGGGCGGGCGTCGTAGGCGGCCAGCAGCGTGCCCTTGGCGGTCGAGGTGAGCGCGGGGATGCGGTAGTAGGGCGAACCGGTGCCTGCGGTCGCCAGGTCCTGCGAGGTGAGGATGCCGGCGGTGGCTCCGTGGGCGACGGTCGTGGTGGCGGCCACGACGGCGAACGCCGCGGCGAGGGTGGCCAGGGTGACTCTTCGCTGCATGAACGGACCTCTTCTCGGTTGGGGATCAGACGAGTTGGGGGTCGTACGGGGGCCGGGCGCCGGTCTCCGCGGCAAGGAGTGCGCGCACCCAGCTGAGCTGTTCACGCCGGTGGTGGCCTCCGCCGCCTTCATGGCCGTTGAACTCGTAGACGCGGACGTCCTTCGGACCGGCGTATCGGTGATAGGCGGCGAAACAGGTGGAGGGCGGGCAGATGTCGTCCATCATCGCGATGGAGAACAGGGCGGGCGCGGTGGCGCGCGAGGCCAACAGTGCGGCGTCGACGTACGAGAGCGTGGTGAACACGGTGTCGGTGCGGTCGCGGTGCAGCCGCAGGTACTCGGCGATCTCGGTGTAGGGGCTGGTGGCGGAGATCCGTGCGGCGCGGCGGATGTCGCACAGGAACGGGACGTCCGGCAGCACTCCGGCGAGACCGGGTACGAGCGCGGCCACCGCGAGGGCGATGCCGCCTCCCTGGCTGATGCCGGTCACCACGATCCGGCCCGGGTCGACGGCCGGGTGGGCGCGGACGGCGTCGACGCAGCGTACGGCGTCGGTGATCACCCGCCGGTAGTAGTGGCTGTGCGGGCGTTCGATGCCTCGGGTCAGGAATCCGGGGACCGTACCGACGAGGGTGGCCGTGTCGGGTGTGTCGCCTCCGGCGGTCGACCAGCCCTGGCCCCTCGTGTCCATGATGAAGTGCGCGTATCCGGCGTTCGACCACAGCAGTTGCTCGTGCGCGAGTCCGCGTCCGCGCCCGTATCCGAGGAACTCGACGACGCAGCCGAGCGGTTCGCTCGTCCCTGCGGGCAGGTGCAGCCAGCCGCGTACCGGCTCGCCGTCGAAGCCCGGCACGGTGACGTCGTACGTCGTCACCTGGGTCAGGCCGGTGTCGACCGGTGCGAAGTGCGGCGGGGCGCCGAGGGCGCGCGCCTGGTCGAGCGTCTCGGACCAGAACCGGTCGAGGTCCGCGGGCTCGTCGAGGTCGGGCAGCAGTGCCAGGCACTCGGCGAGGGTGAGGTCCGTCAGTGGCATGAAGGGGCCCGGTGGGTGAGGGCGTGCGCACGGCGCGACGCGGGGGTACGGGCTGCGGAGGGCAACCGGCACGAGGGACAGAAGACGTCTGATGTCTGCTGTCCTGGACCTTAGGGATCTCCGAGAAACGCGTCAAGTGCCCACGCGGATGGAACAGTTGATGCCGGCCCCCGCCGGATCACGGCATGGATCACGGCATGCAAAAGCGGCGCAGCCCCCGTGTCGAGGGTCTGCGCCGTTGGTCAAAGGCCAGGTCAGCGGCGGGCGCGTGCCTCCGCGATGCGGCGGCGCACCGGCGCGTAGTGCTCGCTCAGCGCGGCCGCGAACTCGGCGGCGTCGCGGGTGCGCACGGCGTCCACGATGCGGTCGTGGTTGGCGATGGTGGCCGCCTCGTGCTCGTGCGTGAACACGTCGAGGTGCGGCGCGACGACGACGTACACGTCCCAGAACGCCGCGGACAGCTGCCCCATGAGGTCATTGCCGAGCGGCGCGACGAGCAGCGTGTGGAAGGCCCGGTCGGCGTCGACGAACCCGTGCCCGTCCCCCGCGCCGGCCCCGCGCATCGTGTCGACAAGCCCCTGGAGGTAGTCGACCTGATCGCCCGTCAGCGTGGTGACGATCCGCTCGGCCATGCCCCGCTCGAAGAGCTCGCGCACCTCGATCAGGTCCGACATCACCTGGAAGTCGTCGTCGGGGCTGAGCAGTCCGCGGAACGTGAGGCTCTCGACGAGGGCGGACAGGCTCAGCCTGCCCACATAGGTGCCGTGCCCGTGCCGCACCTCGACGATGTCGAGCGCGGTGAGGATCCTGATGGCCTCGCGCACGCTGGAGCGGCTTGCCCCCAGGGCCTCGCACAGCTTGGGCTCGGTCGGCAGCGGGTCACCGGGGCGGAGCTTGTTGCGCAGAATGTACGCCTTGATGCCGTCGACGACCTCCTGCCTCAACGGCTGTCGGACCGGCTTGAGTTCGGGCGTGACCACCCGCGCCGCACCCTGTTCCACCGCCACCTCTTGACCCCTTTCGGTTCACCGGGCTACGTTCCCACACTATCAAGGCATCAGACATCAGACGTCTGATGCATTTCGATGAGGCGCCGACCATTCACGCCGCCGCCGCTTGCTCCCACTTCTCGTTTCCCGCTTCTCGTTTCCCGCCTGGAGGACTCCTTGCCCTCGCGCAGCGCAGTCGGCGTCAACCGCCGCACCTTCATGAGATACACGAGCGCCATCGGCGTGACGACCGCGATCACCACGGGCCTGACGGCCTGCGGCGGCCCCGCCTCCAGTGGCAACGGCGCGAAGACGTCCGGCGGCACCGGCTCCGGCACGATCGAAGCCGGCCTGTCCTACCCGCTGTCCACGGGTTTCGACCCCATGATCACGTCCGGCGCCACGCCGTACGCCGCGAACATGCACATCTTCGAGGGCCTCGTCGATCTGAACCCGGCCACGCTCGTCGCCCGGCCCGCGCTGGCCACCCACATGCCGAAGAAGATCAATGCGACGACGTACCGTGCGACTCTCCGCAAGGGCGCGACCTTCCACGACGGCTCCGCCGTGACCGCCGACGACGTGGTCTTCAGCTTCGAGCGGGTCCTCGACCCGAAGAACGCTTCGCTGATGGCCCAGTTCGTCCCGTTCATCGACAAGGTCGACGCCGTCGACGAAGGCACGGTCGAGTTCAAGCTGAAGTACCCCTTCGCGCTCTTCCCCTCCCGGATCTCCGTGGTGCGGATCGTGCCGAAGAAGATCGCGGGCGCCGACGCCAAGGCCTTCGACGCCAAGCCGGTCGGCTCCGGCCCCTACCGCTTCGTGTCCGCGGTCCGCGAGGACAAGATCGTGATGGAGAAGTACGCCAAGTACAACGGCCCGCACCCGGCCAAGGCCCAGAAGATGACATGGCACCTCATCTCCGATCCCTCCGCCCGGGTGAGCGCCCTGCAGTCCGGCCGCGTGCAGGCCATCGAGGACGTGCCCTACATCGACATCAAGGGCTTCACCGGCAAGAACGAAGTCGAGTCGGTGCAGTCCTTCGGCCTGCTGTTCCTGATGTTCAACTGCGCCGACAAGCGGTTCGCGGACAAGCGGGTCCGCCAGGCGCTGCACTACGCGCTGGACACCGAGAAGCTCATCAGGACGGCGCTGCTCGGCAAGGCGGCGCCGGCCACCGGGTACGTGCCCGCGACCCACCCGGACTACCACAAGGCCGCCACCGTCTACGGCCACGACGTCGCCAAGGCCAAGAAGCTCCTCGCCGAAGCCGGGGCCACGAAGCTGTCCTTCACCCTGCTGCTCACCGACACCGGCTGGGTCAAGGACATCGCCCCGCTGATCAAGGAGAGCTGGGCGGCGGCCGGCGTCGACGTCACGCTCGACATCGCCCAGTCCCCCGCCCAGTACGCCAAGGTCGACAAGGGCGACTTCGACGCGCTGGCCGCGCCGGGCGACCCGTCGGTCTTCGGGAACGACGCCGACCTGCTGCTGCGCTGGTTCTACTACGGCTTCTGGCCCGAGAAGCGCTACGGGTGGACCGGTTCGGCCGCGTACAAGAAGACAAAGTCGCTGCTCGACCAGGCCGCGAGCAGCGCCGACGAGAGCAGGCGCAAGGAGCTGTGGGGCCAGGTCACCGATCTGGTCGCCGAGGAGGCCGCCCTCTATCCGGTGCTGCACCGCAAGCTGCCCACCGCCTGGACCTCCGACGCGCTCACCGGGTTCAAGCCGCTGCCCACCACCGGCCTCTCCTTCGTCGACGTCGGCCGCGCCTGACGCCGGGCGGCCCGGCCACCAACCTCTAGGAAAATCAAGATGGTTGCATTCCTCCGGCTCGCGTTGCGCCGCGTCGCGATGATGCCGGTGATGATTCTCGGCATCGCGCTGCTGGTCTTCGTGGTCCTGCAGTTCTCGCCCGCGGACCCCGCGTACAACGCGCTCGGTGACAGCGCGAGCCCCGAGGCGCGTGCCGCGTTCGCCGAGGCCCAGGGCCTCAACGACCCTTTGCCGGTGCGGTACTTCAGCTTCCTGGGCCAGTTGGTGCAGGGTGACCTCGGTGTCACCGTGCCGCCCAGCCAGCCCGTGGTCGACCGGATCGCCACCGCGTTCCCGCTCACCCTCCAGCTCACGCTGCTCGGTCTCGCGCTGGCCATCGTGCTCGCGCTGGTCGTCGGTGTCACCAGCGCCATGTGCCGCGACCGCTGGCCCGACCAGGTCTTCCGCGTCGTCTCCATGGCCGGCATCGCACTGCCCTCGTTCTGGCTCGGAGTGCTCCTCATCCAGCAGTTCGCGCTCAACACACCGCTCTTCCCGACGGGCGGTTACGTCAATCCGGCCGAGTCCTTCACCGGCTGGCTGCGCTCCCTGGCCCTGCCGGCGATCTCGCTCGCGCTGCCCGTCGCCGCGTCGCTCGCCCGGCTCATCCGTACGTCGATGGTGGCCGAACTCGACCGCGACTACGTCCGCACCGCCCGCGGCAGCGGCCTGCCGCCCTTCCTCATCATCCGCTCGGTCCTGCGCAACGCCCTGGTCACCCCGCTCACCGTGCTCGGTGTCAAGGTCGGCTATCTGCTCAGTGGCGCCGTCGTCATCGAGGCGATCTTCGATCTGCCCGGCATGGGCAAGCTGATCCTCGAAGGTGTCACCGGCGGCGACGTCGCGCTCGTGCAGGGCACCGTACTCACCATCGCCATCGCGTTCCTCGTGGTCAACGTCGTCGTGGACCTGCTCTATCTGTTCGTCAACCCGCGTATCAGGACGGTGTGATGCTCGCTCCACGTTCCCTCGCCGAGCGTCTCGCCCGGCCCGGCACACGGCTGCGCCGCCTGCCACTGACCTCCCGTATCGCCCTCGGTGTGCTCCTGGTCGTCGTCCTCGGCGCGGTCCTCGCACCGCTGCTCACCCAGGACCCGCTCGCCACCGGCGTTCCGGCCCAGGCACCGGGCGGCGACCACTGGTTCGGCACCGACCGGTCCGGCCGTGACGTCTTCGCCCGGGTGGTGCACGGCGCCCGCTACTCGCTCACCATCGGCTTCGGCGCCACCCTGCTCGCCCTTGCGCTCGGCTCGCTGCTCGGCGCGCTCGCCGCCACCTCGCGCAAGCTCGCGGACGAGTCGGTGATGCGCACGCTCGACGTCATCATGTCGTTCCCGCCGATCGCGCTCGCCGCGGTCCTCGTCGCCGTGTTCGGCCCGAGCGTCCCCGTCATCATCTTCACCATCGCGTTCGTCTACGCGCCCTCCCTCGCCCGCGTCGTGCGCGCCAACGTCATGGAGCAGTACGGCGAGGACTACGTGGCCGCCGAGCAGGTCATCGGCGCGGGGCGCGGCTACATCGTCGCCCGCCACATCGCCGTCAACTGCGCGGCCCCGATCCTGGTGTTCGCGACCGTCATGGTCGCCGACTCGATCATCTTCGAGGCGAGCCTGTCGTTCATCGGCGCCGGTGTGCAGGACCCCGACCCCAGTTGGGGCAGCGTCCTGGCGTACGGCCGGCAGATCCTGCTGTCCGGCGGCTGGTGGGCGACCTTCTTCCCCGGCCTCTGTCTGCTCGTCACCGTGCTCGCCCTGAACGTGCTTTCGGAGGGCATGACGGACGCGTCTGCCGCCCCTGACACCTCGCGTACTGGGGGCGGCGATCCCTCCGAGGCGCCCGCGGCGGCAGCCGTGGACCAGGCCGACGTGAACACGGCTCTCAGCGAACTCGCCACACAGCTCGCCGGGACCGATCCCGCGGTGCGCCCGTTGCCCGCCGACGCGCCCGAGCTCCTCGCCGTACGCGATCTCACCATCCGCTTCCCCGACCGCTACGGCGACACCCGTGTCGTCGACGGAATCTCCTTCACCGTGCGCGAGGGCGAGACGCTCGGTCTGGTGGGAGAGTCCGGCTGCGGCAAGTCCATCACCAGCCTCGCGATCATGGGTCTGCTCGCCCGCAACGCCGAGGTCGAGGGCGAGATCCGCTACCGCGGACGCGATCTGCTGACGCTGACGCCGAAGGAACGCCGCGCTCTGATGGGCCCGGAGATCGCGATGGTCTACCAGGACGCCATGTCGTCCCTGAACCCGTCCGTGCTGATCGGCACCCAACTCAAGCGGCTCACCTCGCGGGGCGGCACCCGCACCCCGGCCGAGCTCCTCGACCTGGTCGGCCTCTCCCCCGAACGCACCCTGCGCAGCTACCCGCACGAACTCTCCGGCGGTCAGCGCCAGCGCGTCCTCATCGCCATGGCGCTGTCCCGCAGCCCCCGCCTGCTCATCGCGGACGAGCCCACGACCGCGCTCGACGTCACGGTGCAGGCCCAAGTCGTGGACCTGCTCGTGCAGTTGAGGGACGAACTCGGCTTCGCCATCGTCCTCGTCTCGCACGATCTCGCCCTCGTCGGCGACCTCGCCCACCGCGTGGCCGTCATGTACGCGGGTCAGGTCGCCGAGACCGGTGCCACGCGTTCCCTGCTGACCGACCCGGCCCACCACTACAGTCGCGGCCTGCTCGGCTCCGTCGTGTCCCTGGAGGCGGGCGCGGAACGTCTGCACCAGATCCGCGGTGTGGTGCCTGCGCCCCGGTCGTTCGGCGCGGGCTGCCGCTTCGCCTCGCGCTGCGCCGCCGCGACCGACCTGTGCGCCACCACGCCACCGCCCGTCGCCGACCGGGGGCCGGCGGGCGACCACTGGTTCGCCTGCCACCATCCGGCGTCCGAGGCCCTGGCGGCGCAGCACCTGGAGAGCACCCGATGACCGCGCCCGCACCCACCGCTGAGACCACCCGGGACACTGCCATGGACGACCCGCTGATCCGCCTCGACGGCATCCACGTACGCCACAAGGCCCGTAGCGGTGGCATCCTGCGCCGGGACTCCGTTCATGCCCTCACCGACGCCTCGCTGGAGGTGCATCGCGGCGAGATCGTCGGCCTGGTAGGCGAGTCGGGCTGCGGCAAGTCCACGCTGGCCCGCGTGGTCACCGGTCTCCAGCGCCCCACCGAAGGCCATGTCCTCTTCCACGGACGGGACTTGTGGGAGATGTCGGCGGCCGAACGCCGTACGGGCTTCGGCCCCTCGGTGGGTGTCATCTTCCAGGACCCGTCCACCGCGCTCAACCCCCGACTGCCGGTACGCCGCATCCTGCGCGACCCGCTGGACGTGCACCGCCGCGGCAGCAACGCCGAGCGCGAGCGACGCATCGGGGAACTCCTCGACCTGGTGGGCCTGCCGGAACACACTCTCGGCGCGCTGCCGAGCCAACTCTCCGGCGGGCAGCGACAACGCGTCGCGATCGCCCGCGCGTTGGCCCTCGAACCCGAACTCATCGTCGCCGACGAACCCACCAGCGCGCTCGATGTGTCCGTGCGCGCCCAGATCCTCAACCTCCTCACGGATCTGCGCGAACGCCTGGGCCTCGGCATGGTGTTCATCTCCCACGACGTCCAGACGGTGCGCTACCTCGCGGACCGGATCGCGGTGCTGTACCTGGGCCGTGTCGTCGAGGAGGGTCCGGCCCACCAGGTGGCGGGCCGGGCACGGCATCCCTATACGGAGGCCCTGCTGTCGGCGACGCCGAGTCTGCTGGAGCGGCCCGAGCGGATCATGCTGGCCGGCCCGGTACCGTCCGCCACCCATCCGCCGACCGGCTGCCCGTTCCGTACGCGCTGCTGGAAGGCGGACGACGTGTGCGCCACCTCGTTCCCCGCCGCGGACACGGAGGGCGGGAGCCACCGGTGGCACTGCGCGCACGCCCGTACGTTCGCACTCGAGACCGTGGAGTAGCCGAGGTCACGCGGGCGAGCGGCGCGCGCCGATACCCGGCAGTTCCTGCAATCGCTCCCGGACGTACCGCTCCGTCTGCGCCGCGTCCCGCTCGCCCACGTCAACGCTCACCACGTTCCATCGCGTCGCCGCCAGCCTGCGCAGGGTCAGTTCGCTCTCCCGGCGCAGGTGGTCGGCCGCGGAAGCCAGGTCGCTGACGGAAGCGGTGCCGGGCGAGTTCCGAAGCTTGTCGACATACCAGTCCGCCCACTGCGGGCCCTCACGTTCGACCGCCCGCCGCAACGCGACTTCCGGGTCGTCGCGGAGGAACACGACGGTGACCCGTGCCGGCTGCACGGCTTCCTCCAGGTCGTGCACGACCTCCGCGATCGCCGTCTCGTCATGCCCCCAGGCCACCAAGGACGGGATGAAGGGGATCAGCGCATCCGTCACCAGGACGTCCACGCCGTCCGCCCGCGCCTGCTCCACGTACGACCGGGTTGCCTCCACCAGAGTCCGAGGCCGCACACTGCCGGCTCCGCCGGCGAACTCCTCGGCCACGGCACTGAAGGCCGGGCGCACCAGGATGTCCGCTTCCTCGAAGTGATCGACCACGGCCCCCGACGCGTCGGCCCAACGCGCCAGCGCGCCGCACAGCGTCGACTTCCCCACACCGGGGCTGCTGCCCACGACCGCGATCAAGTGCTGTTCCACCACAGCAGTTTTCCACACACCACCGCTCGCCCACGTTCGCGGGGCGCCTCCCATCAAGGACGTACGGCGGAATCCGCGCGATCGGCCGCGGCCCTGCGCAGGGCCGCGAGGCCGCGGGCGATCACGGGGTGGTCCTCGCTGCCGCGCCGTACGCACGCGACGAACCGCCGTACCGGAGCGGGCGCACCACGCAGGGGCACCCGCACCAGCTCCAACGACACCGGCGCCAGGCGCGGCACCAGCGCGATGCCCAAGCCGTGGGTGACGAGCGCGGCCACGGCGTGCCAGTCGACCGCGGCATGCGCCGTCCGTGGTGTGAACCCGGCCGCCACGCCCGCCGCCGTCAGCAACTGCTCCTGATCGAGGGGGTCGCCTGCTCTGATCCAGGTCTCCTCCGCGGCCTCGGCCAGTTCGATGCCGCCCGTGCGCGTCGCGAAGGGGTGACCGGGTGGCACCAGTACGTCAAGTGGCTCCTCCAGCAACGGTAGTTGGGTGAAGCGCGCGTCGTTATGCGCGGGGCCGCCGGGCGCCGGGATCGCCACCGCGATGTCCGCGCGTTCCGTCATCAGCAGCTCGTACCGGTCCTCCGCGTGGTCCTCACCGATCTCGACCGTGATCCGCGGATGTTCGTCGCGAAGGCTCCGGGCCGCGGGTGCCATCAACGCCGCGATGGCCGTGGCCGCCCCGGTGAACCGCAGCCGCCCCGCCTCCTCGTTGCAGTAGGTGGCCAGCTCGGCCCTCGCCCGCTCCCAGCGTGCAAACAGCGCGTCGGCGTGCCGGATCAGAGCCAGCGCCGCGGGGGTGAGCCGGACCCGCCGCCCGTCCGGTTCGAGCAGTTCGACACCCGCGTGGGCCGCGAGTTGCCGCAGTTGCTGGGAGACGGTGGACGGGGTGAGGTGCAGCACGCGGGCGGTCGCGGTGACCGTGCCCTGTTCGTGCAGGACCCGCAGGGTCTGCAACCGAGGATCGATCATGCTGCCATCCAACCATTCGGCACGGCCGCACGGTTTCAGGCGGAAACATTCGATGGACGCACACGCTCGCAGCCGCTGAGACTGCCTGCATGGCCGTCTCCGAACTCCTCAACGATGCCTTCCTGCCGGGCCTGTGGGCGGGGTACGCCCTGGCCGTGCCCGTCGGCGCGCTCGCCGTGCTCCTGGTGAGCCTGACCGCGCAAACCTCGCTGAGGGTGGGCACCTCGGCGGCGCTCGGCGTGGCCACGGCCGACGGCCTCTACGCGGCGCTCGCCGTACTCGGCGGGGCGGCCGCCTCCCGGATCGTTCAGCCCGTGGCGGGTCCGCTCCGCTGGGTCGGCGCCGCGGTCCTGCTCGTCCTGGCGGCCCGGACGGCACTCACCGCGATACGCGAACGGGGCGCGGCCCCGGAGGCGACGTCCCCGCCGTCCGCCCTGGGCCGGCCGGCACGCGCGTACCTCGGCTTCCTCGGTCTGACCCTGCTCAATCCCTGGACCATCATCTACTTCTCGGCCCTCGTACTGGCCGGACCCGCGCGCGGGGACGGCGGCGGGCCGGACCGCGCCGCGTTCGTCGCGGCCGTGATCGTCGCCTCCGCGAGCTGGCAGGTGCTTCTGGCCACGGGTGGAGCCGTGCTGGGCAGGACACTGACCGGCCCGCGGGGGCGGCTCGTCACCGCGGTGACGTCGAGCGCGGTGATCGGAGCGCTCGCGGTGAGCCTGGTGCTTACGCCGTGAGCGAGGGCGCTGCCGCGGATCGCGGCCGTAGTGACAGCGCAGGCAGCAGGGCCCGGACCGTGCGTCGCGGTCCGGGCCCTGTCTTCGTACCGTGCCGCCCCGTGGCGGCGGTGCGTCAGCTCTGAGTGCTGTCGTCGCCCGCCTGCTCGGCGGCGGCTGCCTTCTCGCGCATCTTGCGCACCAGCTCCGCCTTCTGCTCGGCCGCACCCTGGCGGTCGAGGTTGCGGTGCGGGCCGTTGTTCTGGCGCTCGGCGCGGGACAGCTTCTTGCGCTGGCCGCCACCCTGGCCCACAGGGTTGTTGATGTTCTTGCTCACGGTCATGGGTTCTCCCGGAATGATGTGAAGTGATCTACGGATTCATCGGTGGGGGACGGGCGCGGCGACGTCGGAGGACGTCAGCAGGGGCCCGTCACGCTCTCACTCGTAAATCGGCGTCTGGAAGAACATGTCCCCGACATTACCCGGTTCCGCCGACCCCGCACACCAGGTTTCCCGCCGTCCCGGCGCCGGCCGGCCGCTCGTCGACCACCCCGCACCATTGACGGTGACCTGACACAACCGGACCGTAGTGGGCATGCCGAAGACGTGTGCACGCCTGCTCGCCGCCTTGGCGATCCTCTGCGGATTCCTGACCGTGTCGGGCGCACCGCCCGCCACCGCCGCCGACGCCCTCCCCCACTCCCTCTGGTTCGACGAGACACCTCTCACGGTGCAGAACGGCCGCTTCACCGACGGCCATGGCCGAGAGGTCGTCCTGCGCGGCTACAACGTCTCCGGCGAGACCAAACTGGCGGAGAACGGCGGACTGCCCTTCGCCTCCGTGGCCGACGCCAGGAAGTCCGCGGCGGCGCTCCGCGCTTCGGGTGGCGGCAACGCCGTCCGCTTCCTGCTCTCCTGGGCCGCGGCCGAACCCGAGCGGGGCAAGGTCGACACCTCCTACCTCGCCGCCGCCACCGACCAGATGCGCGCCTTCCTCGACGCCGGCGTCCGCGTCTACCCCGACTTCCACCAGGACCTCTACTCCCGGTACTTGTTCGACGCGGACAGCTGGTACACGGGCGACGGCGCCCCCAAATGGGCCGTGGAGGCGGGCGGTTACCCCAAGGAGTCCTGCGGGATCTGCCTCCTGTGGGGCCAGAACATCACCCAGAACAGGGCCGTGACGCAGGCGTCGCACGACTTCTGGCACAACGAGTACGGCCTGCGGGACGCCTTCCTGGACACCGCCGGGGCCACCATGGCGTACATCAAGGAGCGCGTGAGCGCGGCCGAGTTCACCGGCGTCGTCGGCTTCGACCCGTACAACGAACCGCACGCCGGCACGTACGACTCAGGCCGGACGAGCCGCGCCTGGGAGCGGGACGTGCTGTGGCCGTTCTACGAGAAGTTCCGCGCCCGCATGGACACGGCCGGCTGGCAGGACAAGCCGCTCTTCGCGGAACCGAACCTCTTCTGGAACGCCAACCTCGACTTCCAGCGGCAGGAGGGCGGGCTCCTCGACACAGGCACCCTCGGGCCGCGCTACGTCTTCAACACCCACTTCTACGACCAGAAGGCCATCTCCGGGATCTTCATGTGGGGCAAGGCGAAGGACGGCCAGTACACAGGCGACTTCGGCACGGTCCGCGACCGCGCCTCCGCCACGGGCACGCCCGCGATCGTCAGCGAGTTCGGCCACCCGCTCGCCGGGGCGGTCTCCGGCAAGGCGCCGACCGTCAACAAGGCCATGTACCAGGCGCTCGACTCCCGCGTCCCGGGCGGCAGTTGGTGGTCGAACCCGTCGGCGTCCGGCCCGGTCCTGTCCGGAACGCAGTGGCAGTGGGACATCTACAGCGGACGCCACCACGAGCCGATGAACGGCAACCCCGACAAGGTCAAGACCGACGGTGACGCCTGGAACGACGAGGACATGTCCGCCGTACGCCTCGACGACTCGGGCACACCGACCCTCCGCCAGGACACCCGACTCCTCGACCGCCTCTACCCGAGCGCCACGTCCGGCAGGAACGTCGCCTTCACCTACGAGGACCGTTCACGGGACGGCTCCACGACCCTGACCTGGAACCCGGTGCCCAGCTCGCTGCCGAACGTCGCGCGCCTCGTGGGTTCGGGCCAGTACGGGCTGCTGGCCTGGCGCTCGGGCAAGGGCTCGGCCCCGACCGAACTGCACCTCCCCGCGACCTTCCCGACCGGTTCCACGACCGTCGTCTCGGACCTCGGCACGGCACACGCTCCCGCGGCCTAAACCCCGGGCACCCCGATCGCCACGGCCCCCGAACCCGGCGGCACGGGCAGCCGCCGCCTGCTCCTCACCGACCAGGACTCCGGTGCGCTGCACTACGCGCTGGTGACCAACGGAGCGTCGGCGCCATCGGCCGAGCTGCTGAAGTCTGCCCGCTCCGAGCTGTCGGACTGGGCCACGAAGACCCTCCGGTAGCGCGGTTCCAACCGCCTTCGTCATGGTCCCGGCCGGCTCTCCACGTACCGGCGTACGGCCGTCCTCGTGATTTCCCCGCGCGCCCTGAGAACTTGAGGACCTCGAAGACAAATAGGCTGATAACACACTTCGCATGTCTGAACACGCTGCTCAACCCATGCGAAAGTCCCGAAGACCCGCGCGCGCCTGCCTCACCTTCGCCGCCGCGCTGTCCCTCGGCGCCATCGGCTCCGTCTCGGCGTACGCCGCGGACGCGACAGTTGTCCATCCCGGGGACCTCGGCCCCACCGGGCCGTGGTTCAGGCTCCAGGACGACCCGGGAAACGCCGGAATCGCCCACGGCACCCAGGAAGTCGCCGCCTTCGCCGACCCGCAGTGGCTCGACGGAAGCCTGCACCTGGCCGTCGGGGCCGGCGAGACCTCCCAGGCCGCCCACCCGTTCGCCGCGCCGATCACGCTGACGTCGCTCCTGGCCTCCGGCATCTCGTACTCGGCGTACCAGAACTCGGCCGGGTCCACCGTCGGGAACGCCGGCGCGAACCTCCAATTCCCCATGATGTGCGGCGGGACGTTCACCACGCTCAGCTTCGAGCCGGGCAGCAACTCCGACACCGCGGGCAGAAACGGCGTCGTCCCGGACACCTGGCAGACCTACGCCCCGGACGGGGCGTCCTCGTGGCGAACGTCGCGGGCCGTGGCCGGGATGCCCGCACAGGGCGACGCGACGCTGGCAACCTTCGCCGCCGCCTGCGATGCACCCGGGGACGGCGCCCTCGGCGTCATCGCCAGGGTGGGCCGGCTGGGCTCCGACACCGCCACGCTCGACACCTACGTGGACGGCATCACCGTCGCGGGCACCACCTACGACTTCGCGGTGGAAGGGCGCGCCACCGCGGCCGTGGACGTCCCCGACCGGGTCGTCGCCGGAGGCCCTGCGGTCGACGCCTCGGTGACGTACACGAATCCGGCCGACGGCCCGGAGTACCCCGACACCGGCACCACCCTGACGCTCAAGGGCCCGGCCGGACTGCGCCCCGACCAGGTGACGGTGATGGTGGACGGCAAGCGGATCCCGCTGGCCGCAGGATCCGACGGCACCTTGGTGGGACAACTGCCCAAGGGCACCACCTTGCCCCCCGCGGGCGCCTCGACCACCGCGTTCACCCTCGCCGTCGCCGACGGAGCGCCGACAGGACCGCTGTCCGTCACCGCCGAACTGACAGCCCAGGCGAGCGGCGGGACCCGCAAGCCTGTCGACGTGGCGGACGCCGACTCCGCGCGTATCGAAGCCCGACCCACCCCCAGCCCCACTCCCAGCCCTTCCACCGCCCCACCGACCCCCGGGCCCACCAAGAGCGAACCCGCGGTGCCGGCCCCCGGGCCGACCGGTCCGACCCTCGCCGAGACCGGAGCAGCCGCGCACGAGCGCTGGCTGGGCATCGGGGCGCTGTCGCTGGTCGCCCTCGGCTCGGCGACCTTCCTCATCGCGCGCCGCCGATCGAACTGACCACGCCGACGGGCGCTACCTGCTCGCATCGAGAGCCTCGGCAAGCGCGTCGAGGCTCACGTCGACGATGGCGCGCAGTTGCTCCCCTCCCACCCCGGTTCTGCTCATGACGGCGAGGGACTGATTCACGGCCGCAATGTGGATGGCGAAGGTCTCGGCCGCCTCGTCGTGCAATCCGCCGGCCTTCAGTGCGGCGCGCAGCCGGGAGCGCTGGAAGCCGACCGCCTCCTTGGCGCGCCCGACGACGCGCGCGCTCAGTACCGGGATCGCCAGGACGGATTGCACCACCAGGCATCCGTCGGGCACATCGGGGTCCGCGATGCGTTCCAGGGTGACATCGAAGAACCCCCGCACGGCCGCGAGTGGTCGATCGGCGGCGCATGACAGCGCGGCGTCGAACTTCTCTCCGTAGCGCGCCGCGTAGCGCTCCAGGCAGCGCATGAAGAGCGCGTCCTTGTCGCCGAGGGAGGAGTAGATGGAGCTGCGGTTGAGCCCGGTGGCACGGGACAGGTCGTCCACCGATGTGTCGGCGTAGCCGGCCCGCCAGAACTGGATCATCGCGGCGTCGAGCGCCATGTCGATGTCGAACTGCTTCTTCCCTGCCATGCCGCACCTCCCTACTGGTCTGCGCTTGTGCTGCCGGCCACTCTATCTTGAACTAAAAAGTTCAAGATAGGTACGTTGCGACAGCACACTCCACCCTGAGGGAGGGACTCCATGACCGACCACCTGATACCCGACCATCCGATGCCGGACCTGCCGCTGCACGACCTGCCCGGCTTCACGCACCGCTGGGTCGACGCGGACGGTGCCCGACTCCATGCCGTCGAGGGCGGCCTGCCGAACGCCCCGACCGTCGTCCTGCTCGCCGGATTCCCGCAGACCTGGTGGGCGTGGCGAAAGGTGATGCCCACGCTGGCCGACCGATTCCACGTCATCGCGATCGACCTGCCGGGCCAGGGCCACTCCGAACGCCCGCACGGCAGCTACGACACGCACACCGTCGCCGCACACGTCCACGCCGCGGTGGAAGCCCTCGGAGTGTCGGCGTACTGGCTGGTCGCCCACGACATCGGCGCGTGGGTCGCCTTCTCCCTCGCCCTGAAGTACGAGAGCCGGTTGCACGGACTCGCCCTGCTCGACGCCGGGATCCCGGGCATCACGCTCCCCGAGTCCATCCCGACCGACCCCGAAAAGGCGTGGAAGACCTGGCACTTCGCGTTCCACCTCGTGCCCGACCTGCCCGAGACACTCCTCGCGGGCCGCGAACGCGCCTACGTCGACTGGTTCCTGAAGGCCAAGGCACTCGACCCCGGGACCTTCGACGACGCCGAGGTCGAGCAGTACGCCATGGCCCTCGCCGCTGGCGGCGGGCTCCGCGCCGCCCTCGCGTACTACCGGGACGCTGCCGAATCGGCGCGGCTGAACCACGAGGCACTTGAACGGCAGCACTTGACGGTGCCGGTTCTCGGGATTTCCAGCAGCCACGGCTCCATCCCCGACATGGCGGCTTCCATCGGGCCATGGGCCGACAACGCCACCGGGGTCGTCGTGCCGGACGCGGGACACTTCATCCCGGACGAACAGCCCGCCGCGGTCGCCGCGGCCCTGGCCGGTTTCATCTCGGACCACGATTGACGCCGCAGTGGGTCAGGCAGTTGGCGGCGGTGACATCCGCGGAACCGGACCCGCTCGCCGCACGGTTCATCGGTGGCCTGCTCGGTCACGGCATGCGCGTGCCCCGCGGTGTGCAGACGCAGCTCACCCAGGACGCCGAATCGACCGGCTGAGGAACTGGAACTTCCCCCCTTTTGCCGGGCAGTCGACGCCCGCAGGCAACTGGACCTACGGGAAGCGTTGTTGGTCCGCAGTCAGGCCCCACTCGGACTGGCCAGAGGGCTGGCACGATGAGTACCCATGGATGCTCAAGAAGCTGTAGCGGCACAGGCTCGCCGTGTGGCCACCCAGCTCTTTCCGCACGCCGTGGGCGCCGTGCTCGGAGGTTCCGCGGCTCAAGGTCGCGCCACCCCGACCAGCGATCTGGACGTGGCCGTACTTCTTCCCGACTCGGAAACGGGCCGCCGGGAGGTGATCCGTCACGATGGCCGCATCGTCGAACTGTTCCTCAACACCGTTGCGGGCCTACCCGAGTTCTTCGCGTGGGACGGGGCCCGACGCCGCGGAACCGTCCTCTTCCTCTACGACCGGGGTCTACCCCTTGCCGACCCGCACGGGCACGTGGCTCGTGCGCGCCGGCTGGCCCGAGATGTGCTGGCTTCCGGCCCTCCGCCGCTCACCGAAGCCGAGTGGGAACACGGTCGCTATGTACTCACCTGCTTCCTCGACGACCTGATCGACACCCCACCCGACAACCGGTACGAACAGCTCTCCCTCGCCGACCAGGTGCTGCACAAAGCAGCTGACCTGGTCACGGCCCATCACAACGCTTGGACGGGGATCGGCAAGTGGCTTCCACGCAGGCTGCTGAGCGCTGACCCCGCATTGGGTGAGGCCCTCCTGGACGGTCATCGCGTCCTGGCCGAACACGCCGACCCGCTGCCGTTGGCCGCTGCGGTCAAGCAGGCTCTGGACTTGTTCGGCGGACCGTTGATGGAGGGCTACGCACACCGCTGGCCCGTGTGAGTGGTCTCCGACGTCAGGCGGCCGCCATCCTGCTCTGCCGTCGGCAGACGGTCGCCCCCGCGGTCGTCAGCGCCAGGAACGTGGCCATCACGATCGCCATGGGGGCGGCGCTGCGGGTGCCGAACAGGCCGATGAGGGGTGAGGCGGCGGCGCCGAAGGTGAACTGCGCGACGCCGAGCAGTGCGGACATCGTGCCCGGGGCCGTGCGCCCCCGGCTCTGCCCCACGGCGTTTACGGCTGGGAACACGAACCCGAAGGACGCGACGGTGATCAGCAGGCACAGGCAGAAGGCCCAGAGTTGCGACCCCACCGTCGCGGTGAGCACAAGCAGGAGGAGCTGGCCGCCCAGCCCCGCCACCGCACCGATGACCAGCAGTGTCTCGGGACGACGCCCGCGCACCAGCCTCCCGTACAACAAGGACGCGCCGAGGTTGGCCAGGGCGTTCACCCCGTAGACGACACTGGTCATCGTGGCCGACAGGCGCAGCAGGTCGTGCAGGACGAACGTCGCCCCGGCGATGTAGGCGAAGACGGCAGCGCCGACACCGCCCATGGTCAGAACCGGAGCGAGGATGTTCGGCCGTGCCAGCAGGGTCCCGACGATCGGCTTCTCGCAGAACGTCGGCAGGCCCGCGCGCTGGACGGCGCGGATCAGGTCGGCGTGGGTGAAGGTGGGCGCGGCGATGACGACCCCGTCGAGGCCCGCGCCGAGCAGTGCGGCGAGGTCCCCGGCGACCTCGCCGCCGGTGCGGTCCGCGACGGCGCGGGCGGAGCGCTCGTCCGCGTCGTGAACGACGATCCCGCTGACCACCGGGAGGTTGGCGAGTGTCGTGGCGTGGAACGCGCCGATGCGGCCGGTGCCGATGAGTCCGATGCGCATGGGGAACACCTTTCGTCATTCGTACGAGCGGGAGGGCCCAGTGGACGGGCGGGCTCGCTATTTGTTATTACATCCGTACGTACGGACGTGCGGAGTTTTACGGGATTACGGCATACTGGCGCTGTTGGCAGTAGCGCTCTGGAGGGTGACGTGGAGTCGATCGCCAAACTGATCACCATCGACCGGAACAGTCCGGTCCCGCTGTACTTCCAGTTCGCCCAGCAGTTGCAGCAGCTCATCGAGAGCGGCGTGCTGCCGCCCGGCACCCGCCTGAGCAACGAGATCGCCCTGGCCGACCAGTTCGGGCTCTCCCGCCCGACGATGCGTCAGGCCATGCAGCACCTCGTCGACAAGGGCCTGCTCGCCCGCAAGCGCGGAGTGGGCACCCAGGTCGTCACCAACCGCATCCGGCGCCAGGTCGAACTCTCCAGCCTGCACGACGACTTGGAGCGCGACGGCCGCCATCCGCGCACCAAGGTGCTGTCGGTCACCACCCGGCCCGCCGACGCCGAGGTCGCGGCGGCGCTGCGACTCGGCGAGGGCGTCGACGTGCTGGCCGTTGAGCGGGTCCGGTTCGCCGACGACCAACCCATCGCGCTGCTGCGCAACCACCTGCCGGCCGGGCTCGTCGAGCTGACCGCCGACGCTCTGGCCGAGACGGGCCTGTACCAGTTGCTGCGCCGGTCCGGGGTGGATCTGAGCTCCGCCCAGCAGGCCATCGGCGCCCGCAGGGCCACCGCGGCCGAGGCCAAGCTGCTGGAGGAGACCCGCGGCGCCACGCTGTTGACCATGACCCGTACCGCGTACGACGACGCCGGGTCGCCGGTCGAGTACGGCGCCCACGTCTACCGCGCCTCGCGCTACTCCTTCGAGATGACGGTCGCCGCCCGCTGACGGGCCCTTCGCGCGCCGTGTCATCAGTGGCCTCGTTTCAGTAGCGCGTCGGACAGGTCGGCCGCGGCCGCGTTCGGCCGCAGGCCGATGACGTCGAGGCGGCGCAGGGGGTCCGCCACCACGGACGGGCCGACGCCACGGGCCGGGATGATGACCACGCCCTATAGACAGTATGTAAGGACAATCGATTGACAGTTGATTGCCGAGCCGGGCAGGCTCGGTCCAAGCCCGCATCCAAGGAGGCAAGGCCGTGACCACACCTCTCGCCCAGCGCATCGCCGGAGCGCCGATCTCCTGGGGAGTCTGCGAAGTCCCCGGCTGGGGACACCAGCTCCCACCCGAACTGGTCCTGCGCCAGATGCGCGAAGTCGGCCTGACCGCAACCGAGTTCGGGCCCGAGGGCTTCCTGCCCGCCGCCCCGGCCGACAAGGCCGCCACGCTCGCCTCGTACGACCTGAAGGCCGTCGGCCAGTTCGTGCCGGTCGTCCTGCACGACCCGGACCGCGACCCGCTGCCCGAAGTCGAGGCGGCGATCGCCGGGCTCGTGGCCGCCGACGCGGGCACCGTCGTCATCGCGGCCGCCACCGGCGCCGACGGCTACGACGAGCGCCCCGCCCTCGACGCGGCGGGCTGGTCCTCGCTCCTGGCCAACCTCGACCGGATCTCCGCCGTCGCGGCCGGCGCCGGTCTCGTCGCGACCCTCCACCCGCACGTGGGCACGATGATCGAGTCGGGTGACGAGACGCGGCGCGTACTCGACGGCTCCGGCATCGGGCTGTGCCTGGACACCGGGCACCTGCTCATCGGCGGCGGCGACCCGGTCGCCCTCGCGGCCGAGCGGCCGGGCCGGATCTCCCACGTCCACCTCAAGGACGTACGCATGGACCTGTGCGAGCAGGTCGTGGCCGGCAAGATGCCCTACACCGAGGCGGTCGCCGCCGGGATGTACGTCCCACTCGGCGCCGGGGACATCGACATCGCCGCGATCGTCCGAGGTCTTGAGGCCGACGGGTACGCCGGCTGGTATGTGCTCGAACAGGACACCATCCTGGCTTCGGCGCCCGCCGCGGACGGCGCGGGCGGCCCCGTCGAGGACGTGCGCGCCTCGGTCGGCCACCTGCGCTCGCTGGCCGGCACCGCCGCGCACGCCCCGGACAGCGTGGAGGGCTGACCATGGCTCACGAACTCGTCACCATCGGGCGCAGCGGGGTCGACATCTACCCGCTCGACCACGGCGTCGGCCTCGAAGAGGTACGGACGTTCGAGAAGTTCCTCGGCGGCAGCGCGACGAACGTCGCGATCGCGGCGGCCCGCCACGGCCGCGCCGCCGCCCTCATCACCCGGGTCGGCCGTGACCCCTTCGGCCGGTACGTCCAGCAGGAGGCCGCGCGCCTCGGGGTGGACCCCGTGCACATCACGCCGATCACGGAGCCGGACGGCCCGCCGACTCCGGTGACGTTCTGCGAGGTGTTCCCTCCGGACGACTTCCCGCTCTACTTCTACCGGTACGGGACGGCTCCCGACCTGATGATCGAGCCCGCCGCGCTGCCGCTGGACGACATCCGCGCGGCCGGGGTCTTCTGGGCGACGGTGACCGGTCTGTCGGCCGAGCCGAGCCGGTCCGCCCACTTCGCCGCCTGGCGGGCCCGCGGCCGACGCACCCACACGGTCCTCGACCTCGACTACCGGCCGATGTTCTGGTCGGGCCCCGAGGAGGCACGCCGGCAGGTGGAGCGCGCCCTGGAACACGTCACCGTGGCCGTCGGGAACCGTGAGGAGTGCGAGGTCGCCGTCGGCGAGACGGATCCGCAGCGGGCCGCCGACGCGCTGCTCGACAGGGGCCTCGACCTCGCCATCGTCAAGCAGGGCCCCAAGGGAGTCCTGGCCGCCACCCGCGAGGAGCGGGTGGAGGTCGCGCCCTTCCCCGTCGAGGTCGTCAACGGCCTCGGTGCGGGCGACGCGTTCGGCGGCGCCGTCGTGCACGGCCTGCTGAGCGGCTGGGACCTGCGCCGGACCATCGCGTTCGGCAACGTGGCGGGCGCCCTCGTGGCCTCCCGCCTCGCCTGCTCCACCGCCATGCCGACCACGTCCGAGGTGGAAGCGGCCCTCGCGTCCGCCCCGGGGGCCCAGACCGCGGGGACCACATGATCAACGCCGCACGGCTGACCCGGATCCGCGCCCGTGAGCCCGAGCTCATCGGCCGCTCCTGGCAGAAACGCTCCCGTCGCCCGGTGGTCGGGAACGACGGCCGCCTCCTCATCGTCGCCGCCGACCACCCGGCCCGTGGGGCCCTCGGCGTCCGGGGCGACCCCGGAGCCATGGCGAGCCGCACCGACCTCCTCGACCGGCTCGCGACCGCGCTGTCGCGGCCCGGCGTGGACGGTGTGCTCGGCACCCCTGACCTGCTCGACGACCTTCTGCTCATGGGGGCCCTGGAGGACCGGGTCGCCATCGGGTCGATGAACCGGGGCGGGCTGCAAAGTGCCGCCTTCGAGCTCGACGACCGGTTCACCGCGTACACCGCGGAGGCGATCGCCGCCCAGGGACTCGACGGAGGCAAGACCCTCACCCGGATCTGCCTCGACGACCACGGCACCGTACGCACACTGGAGGCGACGGCGGCCGCGATCACCAGCCTGGCCGAGCACAGCCTGATGGCCATGGTGGAACCATTTCTGACGGTGCGCCAGGAAGGCGGCGGCGTGCGCAATCTGCTCGACCCGGACAGCGTCATCAGGTCGATCCACATCGCGAGCGGGCTCGGCGCCAGCAGCGCGTACACGTGGCTCAAGCTGCCCGTCGTCGACGAACTGGAACGCGTCCTGGACGCCACCACCCTGCCGACACTGCTCCTCGGCGGCGACCCGCAGGGCGACCCCCATGACACGTACGCCTCGTGGGGCGCGGCCCTCGAACTCCCGGCGGTGCGCGGGTTGGTGGTCGGGCGGGCGCTGCTCTATCCGCCGGACGGTGATGTCTCCGCCGCCGTCGACGTCGCGGCCGAACTCGTCCACGGGAGCGACACATGAACACGCCACGGGTGGACACATCACGGTTGGGCACACCACCGGACGCGACGACGGTACGGCTCACGGTGGCGCAGGCCGCCGTGCGGTTCCTCGCCGCCCAGTGGACGGAGCGTGACGGGGAGCGGCGGCGGCTCTTCGCGGGTGTCCTCGGCATCTTCGGCCACGGCAACGTCGCGGGCATCGGTCAGGCGCTCCTCCAGCAGGACCGGCAACCCGAAGGACTCCCCTACATCCTGGCCCGCAACGAACAGGCCATGGTGCACACCGCCGTCGCCTACGCGCGCCAGCAGGACCGCCTGGAGGCCTGGGCCTGCACCGCCTCGATCGGCCCCGGCTCCACCAACATGCTCTCACTCTGCGGATCGTGCTTTCAGCTTCCGAACGGCAGGTAGTCCGTCTCGTGAACTCCTCGCCTCCGTACTGAAGTTGGGCGCGGCCAGAGCGGAACCCCTACTGCGCACCCCGGGGGGGGCGGTCAGCCGAACGGGGTGATCGTCTCGTACGGCTGCTGGAACCGCACGGCGATGCCGGACTCGGCGCTCTTGCGGTCGAGCAGTGCCTTCGCCTTGGCGAAGTTGTCCAGAATCCGCGGCACGGGGCGCGGTCGCTTGGTGAGCGGCCGTCCGAAGTCGTCCCAGTGCACAGGGATGACGAGGTCGGGGCGGGTGGCCTCGACGGTGTGGTGCCAGTAGTCGTTCTGGAACCGCGCGGACTGTGTACCCAGGCCACCGATCAGCGGGCCGAACCCCGCCCAGGTCAGCTGGGAGCGCAGATCGTGGCGCCGTCGCTGGCCGGCCTCGGGCAGGGAGAAGGCGAGCAGCGTCCAGGTGCCGTCCCATCCGTCGTTGACGGCACCCTGCTTCCAGATGCGGTCCTCGCCGTCACGGAGGATGGCCTCCGCGCGGTCGGTGAGGGCGAAGTACATGCGGCGCCCTTCACGGCGGCGTTGCAGCAGACCGCGACCCACCATGCGGGTCAGGGTCGAGCGGGTGGCGTGCTCACCCACGCCCGTACGGCCGAAGACCTCGATGACGTTGCCGGAGTAGACGCAAGCGTCGCCGCCCAGTACGTAGTTGCCGAGGAAGGTGAGCATGAGGGACTGGGGACGCAGGACCCCCTCGGCCCCTCGCTCCCCCGGCGTGCTGCGTCCGCCGCCTGCCATGCCACCCTCCCGCGTCGCTCCGCCACCGTACGACCCAATGTTACGCACTCTGTCGATCGTCGCGAGAGGAGTGCACAGCGCGGTCAACTAGAGGGATCTAAAAGGGGGTTAGTCCGCTATGAGCCCGGGTGATCACCCCAGCGCCCCGGCCCGCACCCCGCGGCTTCGTGGGATACGACAAGAAGGAGGGCGATCAAGAAGGACGGCATGATCAAGCACAAGCGTGCGCTCGGCGGTGCGATCGCACTGGCCATGTCCCTGGGTGTCACGACGCCCGCACTGCCGGGAAACGCCTGGGTGGCGCGGAACCTGCCCCACGCCTCCGAGTTTGCGCTGGAGCGCACTTCAACTCCTAGTTTCGGCGCATGCGATACATCAGACTCGGAACGACCGGACTGGAAGTCTCCGCCATCGCCCTCGGCTGCATGAGCTTCGGCGAGCCGGGCCGGGGCGGCGAGCCCTGGTCGCTGGGCGCGGACGCCAGCCGGGACATCATCAAGCAGGCCCTCGAAGGCGGCGTCAACTTCCTCGACACGGCCAATGGGTACAGCGCCGGAAGCAGCGAGGAGATCGTCGGCAGGGCGGTCAAGGACTTCACCCGACGCGAGGAGGTCGTCCTGTCCACCAAGGTCTGGATGCGGATGCGCCCCGGCCCGAACGGCGCCGGGCTGTCCCGCAAGGCGATCTTCGCCGAGCTCGACGCCTCCCTGAAGCGGCTGGGGACCGACTACATCGACCTGTACCAGATCCACCGCTGGGACTACGACACCCCGATCGAGGAGACCCTCGAGGCGCTGCACGACGCGGTCAAGTCCGGAAAGGTCCGCTACATCGGAGCCTCTTCCATGTACGCCTGGCAGTTCGCCAAGGCCCTGTACCTGGCCGATCTGAACGGCTGGACCCGGTTCGTGTCGATGCAGGACCACTACAACCTCATCCACCGAGAAGCGGAGCGGGAGATGCTCCCGCTCTGCGCCGACCAGGGCATCGGCGTGATCCCGTGGAGCCCGCTGGCGCGGGGCAGGCTGACACGGGTCCGGGACACCGCCACGGCGCGTGCCGAAACCGACGAGGGCGGCAAGATCCTCTACCGCGACGGGGACCAGGCCGTGGCAGAGCGCGTCCACGAGATCGCGGGCAAGCGGGGTCTGTCCCCGGCCCAGGTCGCCCTGTCCTGGGTCATGCGCCACCCGGCGGTGACCTCGCCCATCGTCGGGGTTACCAAGCCGGCCCAACTGGCCGACGCACTCGCCGCGGTGGACGTCGCACTCGACGAGGACGAGGCCGCCTACTTGGAGGAGCCCTACCAGCCGCACGAGGTTGCCTACCTGGAGAAGTCCTTCTACAAGTCGCGCCCTGCGGCGGGCTCCCGGTAGTCCGGCCTACCGCCGACCTTCGACGAGTCCTTGCCCTGCGCAGCGCCACCAGCACGCCGAACGCCGGGATGGGCAGGCCGTAACGCTTCGAAATGCCGGGGCAACCGGGCCTGGTACCGGTTGAACGTGCGGTGGAGCCGGCCGAAGACTGCCCGCGCGGAGGTGTCCACGTCCGGGACCTCGCGCTGCCACTCCGCACTCCGCACGCCGCCGGGGCCGATACGGGATCGGCAGCGGCGGATTGCGGGGCGGCTGGATGCGACGGTCGGCGCCTCGCGGTTGACCCGGAGGCTGTCCGGATCAGGTCACCTTGGAGCGCAGCGCGTAGCGGTCCTCGCGCCACGCCTCGGTGGTCAGGACCTCGCGCAGGAACTGCACCGCGTCCCACACATCGACGAAGCGGAGGTACAGCGGGGTGAAGCCGAAGCGCAGCAGGTCCGGTGCGCGGAAGTCGCCGATGACGCCGCGGTCGATGAGCGCCTGCATCACCGGGTATCCGTCGGTGTGCCGCAGCGCGACCTGGCTGCCGCGCGCGTCGGCGTCCCGCGGCGTCACGACCTCCAGGCCGAACTCGCCGCACTCCTGCTCGACGAGGTCGATGAAGAGGTCGGTCATGGCCAGGCTCTTGCCCCGGAGCTGTTCGAGGTCGACCCGCTCCCAGATGTCGAGGCTCGCCTCCAGGGGTGCGTACGACAGGAGTTGGGGAGTGCTGCACTGGAACCGCTTGATGCCAGTGGCCGGTTGGTAGTCGGTGGTGAACGCGAAGGGGTCGGCGTGGCCGTGCCAGCCGGTCAGTGGCTGCCGGGCCACCTCCTGGTGCCGCTGCGGGACGTAGACGAACGCGGGGGATCCCGGGCCGCCGTTGAGGTACTTGTAGGTGCAGCCCACGGCGAAGTCGGCGCCGCTCTCGCCGAGGCGTACGGGCAGCGCGCCGACGCTGTGGCACAGGTCCCAGATCACCAACGCGCCGTGGCTGTGCGCGAGTTCGGTGACCGAGGCCATGTCGTGGAGCTGTCCGGTGCGGTAGTCGACGTGGCTGAGGACCACGACCGCGACGTTCTCGTCGAGCGCCTCCTCCAGCGTCGGCGCGTCGGCGCCGACCAGTCGCCGCTGGTAGCCGTCGAGCAGACCCGTGGCGCCCTCCATCATGTAGAGGTCGGTCGGGAAGCTGCCCGCCTCCGAGACCACGACCTTGCGGTCGGGGCGCATCCCAAGAGCCGCGGAGAACACCTTGAACAGGTTGATGGACGTGGAGTCGCACACCACGACCTCGCCCGGTCCCGCACCGATCAGCGGCGCGAGCCGGTCACCGAGCACGGCCGGCTTGTCGAACCAGCCGGCGGTGTTCCAGCTGCGGATCAGGCCCTGGCCCCACTCGACGTCGACCATCTCGCCGACGCGGGTGCGAGCCGCCCGCGGCAGGGCACCGAGGGAGTTGCCGTCTAGGTAGTTCACCCCCTCGGGCAGGACGAACTCCTCCCGCAGTGAGGCGAGCGGGTCAGCCGCGTCGTACTGCTCACACAGGGCGCGTGTCGTGGTCACGTTGTTCCTTTCGGGTCGGGATGGCCGCCGCGATGACGAACGCGAGCGAGGCCGTTCCCCAGGTGAGCCCGATCGCGCGACGTCCATCAAGGCGATGACACCACCACTGACGGCCTCATGGAAAGAGACACCCAGTGCCTGCGGGGCTTGATGCTGAACGGACTCCGCAAGTCCACCCGCGGGACGTCAGCCGCCGTCCACCCACCGTCCCGCGACCCTGGCCATACCCCCTTCCCCGCTTCCCCGCTTCCGCGGCGAACAGCCTCGCGGCCGCCTCCCCGACGTCCGCGGTCCCGTCAGCTCAGGTCCGGGACCAGCAGGACCTTGCAGGCGTCCCCTGTCAGGAGGTCCATGGCCTCGTTCACCTGACTCAGTGGCAGTCGGTGTGTGATCAGCCAGTCCAGGTCCAGGCGGCCAGAGTTCAGCAGGAGCATGGTCTGCTCCCACGTTTCCCACAGCCGGCGGCCGAAGATCCCGCGCAGTGTGATGCCGCGCTTGTTGATCTGGGCGGCGACGTCGATCGGCACCGGCCGGCCCGGGTGGCCCACGGTCACGACCGTGCCTTCGCGACGCAGCGCGTCGAAGAGGGGCGGGAGCGCGGCGGCCGCCCCCGAGCATTCGAAGGCCACGTCGGCCCCGCCGCGGTGGCCGCTCAGTTCGCGGCTGCGCTCGGCGATGCCGTCGCCCGGCTCCATGGCGATCACACCGAGCTTTTCGGCCTCGGCGCGGCGGAACGGGTTCGGCTCGATCACGATCACGTAGGCCGCGCCCATCAGGGAGGCCAGGCGGGCGACGACCATGCCCACCGGCCCCGCGCCGCTGACCAGAACGCCGCGTCCCGCCACCGAATACCCGGCGCGCTGGATGGCGTGGACCGCGACACCGGCCGATTCCAGCAACGCGCCGGTCTCCAGGTCGACGTTGTCGGGAAGGGGGACGCAGATACTGTCGGGCACGGCGACGCGTTCGGCGAAGACCCCGTCGAAGTGCATGCCGAGGATTTGCGTGTGCTCGCAGGTGTGCGCGTCCCCCGTGCGGCACGCAAAGCACTGCCCGCACGGCAGGTGGCTCTCCAGCGCGACACGGTCACCGACGCGCAGATTGCGCACCCCGGTACCCACCTCGACGACGGTGCCCGCCGCTTCGTGCCCGAGGACGACGGGGAGTCCAAGGTTGAATGCCTGGGCGGCCGACGACCATTCATAGCATTCGCGGTCGGTGCCGCACAGTGAGGCCGCGGCGACCTCGACGACCACCTGGCCGGCTCCCGCCTTGGGCTCGGGCGCGTCGGTGACGTACTCGACGCCCTTGTCCGCCGCTGCCTTGACGACTGCTCGCATGAGTTCCTTCTCCTTCAATTCGCATGTACGGGTGGGGTGTTGGGCCAGATGACCGGTGCGCGGGTCAGGCCGAGGTGGATGTCTGCGCGAAGCGGTTCAGCACGTCGACCGGGCCGACCTGGCCTCCCTTGAGCAGCAGTCGACAGCCGGCCACCGCCGCGTCGCTGTCGGTGCGGCAGATGGGGGCGGCCGTGACGAACTGCGAGGAGACACGAAGCTCGCTGACGCCCATGGCCAGCAGTGCGTGGCTGGAGGTGTCGCCGCCGAGCACGGCGATGTCGCGGGTGAGTCCCTTGGCCGCCATGTTCGCGGCCACGGTGCCCAACAGTTCACCCACGTACGCCGCGTCGAGAGGGCCGGCAGCGGCGTAACGCGGGTCCTGGGTGCCGCGTGTGGTGTGCACGATGACGTTGCGTCCGGCATCGAGCCAGGCGGCCGTGCGCTGTTCCAGCTCGTTCAGCCGGGAGGGGTCATCGCCGTTCAACACTTGGGCGGGCACGGCCAGTTCGGCCCAGCCATGCGCGATGGCGTCGGCGATCTGCGCGGCCGTGGTGCTGGAGGCGGAGGCGCTGACGGCCAGCACCGGCCCGGTTGCCGACTGGGCGGCGGCAGTGACAGTGGCAGTAGCCGTGGCATTGGCAGTAGCCGTGGCCGTCGCAGTACCGGATCGCTCGCCGGCCGTGCGTGCGAGGGCTGCCATCACACCACCGGAGCCGACCACTATCGCCGGGCCGCCTTCACGGACGGTGTCCTCCCGCAGCGCCAGCGCCAGCGCGTCGAGGTGTCCCTCCTCGACGGCGTCCACGACGAAGGCCGCCCGGCTGGAGCGGCGGAGCGTCCCCCACCGCTCGCGGAAGGAGCCGTCGGCGTAGGAGGGAAGGTGGATGGCCTCGGGCACCTCGCCGGTCAGCGACTGCCCGGCGATCACCTGCCGCAGGTCGGCCTCGTCCATCGGTGTCGACGGATGGCCGGCCATGACGGGGTGCCGGTCGAGGCGGTGGGCACCACCCGAGTAACCGGCGAAGTGGTTACTGAAGGCGGTGTACCGGCCGAAGTCCGGCTGTGCAGGGGCGATGGCGATCGGCCCGTGGCCGGGGAAGCGCTCGTGCAGCAACTCGATTCCCCTGCCGATGCTGCCGCGTGCGCTGGAGCTGTCGAAGGTCGAGCACACCTTGTAGATGAGCACATCGGCGTCGGCCGTGGCGATCTGCTCCAGCTGTGCGCGGACCAACGCGTCGAAGGCCGCCCCGCCGAGGGAACGCGAGGGCCCCGCGATCCCCACGACATCGCAGTCGGTGGGCAGTTGGCGGCTACCGTCTCCGACGACGAGCACGGCATCGAGTCCGTGCCGGTGGGCCTGCGCGAGGACATCGCTGGCTCCCGTCAGGTCATCGGCCACGAAACTGACGTACGTCATGTGAGGTCACCCCTCCGCACGGCCATCCCACCGAAGGTGCGCCCGGCGTGCAGCAGCGCCGGATCGCCCGCCTCGGACGCCGCGCGCGCCGCCGCCTCCAGCGAGACACCGTCGACGGCTGCCGCCCACGCGGCCCGGAGGCTGCGCACACCGGCCGCGGGCCCGTCGGGGTGGGCGGCCACGCCGCCGCCCGCGAGCATCAGCAGGTCGGTCGACCCGGTCGCGGCGAAGGTCGGCGCCGGGGTGGTGACATTCTGGCCGGACGACAAGGTCGGCACCGGGCCCAGGGTGTGCCCCAGGGGCTCGAACAGGCTGCGTACGTTGGCGGTGACCTCCTCGTCCGTCTCGTAGAACTTGCTGCCAAGGCCGCTGACATGCAGGTGATCGGCGCCCGCGAGACGGGCCAACTGCTGCCACACCCGGTACGACATCCCCAGCGCCGGTGAGCGCATGGACCCGGCGAGGCCGGCGCGGTGGCCGTGCACGGGTACCTCGGAGAACTCCCGCAGCCAGGCCAGCGCGGGCAGCCCCATGACGGGAACGTTGAGCATCACGCACCGGCCACCCGCCTCGACCACCATGTCGTGCCGCCGACGGAGCCCGGCGAGGTCTCCCGTGATGTTGAAGGCGTACATGACGGGGTGACCGGTGAGCTGCTCGGCCTCCCGGATCTCCTCGGTGGCGACGGCGATCCGGCGCTCCAGGGGAAGGTACGTCGGATCGGTCATCAGCTCGTCGTCCTTGATCAGGTCGATCGAGGCCCGAGCCAACTCCCTTACCACGAGCCGGAATTCATCCTCGGTGAGACCCACGTTCGGCTTGATGATCGTGCCGATCATGGCGCCTTCGGCGTCGCCCATCAGCCTGCGGGTGCCCGGGATGCCGAACGCCGGGCCCTGATGGGCAGCGACGAACTCGTCCGGCAGCTCGATGTCCTGCACGCGGCAGGCGAACAGTTCGCCGAGCTCGAAGAGGTTCCCCGCGATGGCGGTCTGCAAGGTGGCCAGGTCCGTCCCGATGTTCTCCATCGGGAACTCGACCACTGCGAGGGACGCCCGCACCTTCTCGGGGGAGGTACGCGAGGGCAGTGACGGGACGCGCTCGCCCAACTCCCGCACACCAACAACCTGCGCGGCATGGCGTTCACGAATGCGGGGTGACTCGCCGGGCACCGCGATGAAGGTGCCGCTGGACTGCTCCCCTGCCATCGCCGCGGCGGCCTGCTCCGGGTCGGTCTCGGATTCCAGGTAGTACGTGCAGCGGATGACCCGTTGGTCACGCATGTGTTCTCCGTTTCTCAACGAGGTTGGTACGAGGGGGTGTTCCGCTCAGTTGGTGGCGGTGCGTCGGAGTCGGAGTCGGCGGGTTGCTTCTGGACCCGGCGTGCCCACAGAGCCGTGATCAGCGGGCACAGGATCGACGTCACCACGACGGACGAGGCGATGAGCACGGTCGCGGACTGGGCGGCCGGTGCGTAGACGGGGTTGGCGGACGCCACGATCGAGGGCACGACCGCCGCGTTGCCGGCGGTGGTCGCCGCGGCGAGGCCGGCGATGCCGTCACCGCCAGTGGCCTTGTCGGCCAGGAGCAGGACCGCGCCGCCGACGAGCACGACGAACAGCCCGAGCGCGACCCCCAGCAGTCCGGCCTCCCAGACAGCGGTCAGGTTGAGCGTGAGCCCGAGGGACAGCCCGAGGAACGGCACGATCGCCGGGACCGCAGGAGCCAGGAAGCGGCGCATCTCGGGGTCGAGATTGCCCAACAGCATCCCGAACGCGAGCGGCAGGATCGCCCCGACCAGCGTCTGCCAGGGGAAGGCGGAGAGTCCGGCGACGCCGAGCGTGACCATGGTGAGGAAGGGGCCGGACTCCAGGCTCATGACGCTGTAGGCGCCGACGTCGCGCTTGCGTCCGAACTGCGCCATCAGCGACATGTACAGGCCGCCGTTGGTGTCGTTCAGCGCGGCCACGACGGCCAGCGTGGACAGCCCCGCGAGGGCCCCGCCGCCGATCGGCGACTCCCCCAGGAGCCGGCCCATCACGACGCCGACGAGCATCGCGAACACGATCTTGGATCCCAGCAGCACACCGCCCTTCTTCGCGATGTACGGCGTCGCCTTCACGTCCAGGGTCGAGCCCAGACAGACGTAGAAGACCGCCAGGATCGCGGGCAGGCCGGTGTACAGCGCTCCGGTGAAGGAGCCGAAGAACTCTCCGGAACCGGGCGCTGCCGTGTGCACCACGGCTCCAACCAGCATGGGGACGAGCATCAGCCCGCCCGGCACCTTCTCGATGCCCGCCTTGATGGGCAAAGCCATGACGACCTCCGAACGGCTATGTTCGAATGAACATTGAATGAATCGGACCGTAGTCGCGGCAAGTACGCAGGTCAATAGGTTCCAGCGGCCGAGACGGCACACTGACCGGCGTACAGTGTTCACATGAACAGCACGTCGTCAGGGGTGGTCGGCACGACGTCGCGCACCCTCCGCGAAGAGCAGGGCTGGAGGCCGGATAGCGTTATGGACGTGGCTCAAGACGAGGTGGATACGGTGCGCGGCTCCCGGCAGAGGGCCATCCTGAAGGCGCTTCAGACGTCCCGGCAGGTCGACGTCAACACGCTCGCGGAGCGCTTCGGCGTGTCCGGCATGACGATCCGCCGCGACCTCGCCGAGCTCGATCACGCGGGGCTGTTGGACCGCGTGCACGGCGGCGCGGTGCCGCGCCGGGCACCCGCGTACGGCTCCCGGACCACGACGATGACACTGGAGAAGTCGAGAATCGCGCGGGCCGTGGCGGAACTCGTCGAACCCGGTGCGTCGGTGGGCATCGACACCGGCACCACGTGCACCGCCGTCGCCACGGAGCTCGCCGGCCGCGACGATCTGACGGTCATCACCAACTCCCTTCACGCGGCGTTCGAGCTGCGTGACACCAGGAGCCGGGTTCTCGTCCTGGGTGGGCTCATGACTCCCGAACTCACCCTGACCGCCTCCACGGCGGCGCAGGAACGGCCGCAGATCCATCTGGACCTGCTGATCCTCGGCTGCGGCGGACTCTCCGTCGACCACGGGATCACCTACTTCGACCCCGCCGAGGTCGAGGTGCGCCGCACCCTCCTGGACCTGGCCGACCGGGTCGTCGTCGCCGCCGACCACTCCAAGTTCGGCCGCAAGAAGGCGATGGCCCTCGGCGACCTGTCGATCATCGACGTCCTCGTCACCGACGAACTGCCTCCGGCTGAACTGCGCCCGGCGCTGGCGGACGTGGTCGTCGCTCCGTAGCGGGACGAGCCGGGGCGACAGGTTCGCGAACGTCACGGGCTACGCTCCGGGGATGGAGATCCCCAACGCCCGCCGGGAACGCGCCAGTCGACGTCGCACGGTCGCGGACACCATCCTCGACCGGCTCGGCCTGTTCGAGCGGTGGCGGCCACTCGGGACGCCGGTACTCGTCGGATCCGTCGCTCTCGACCTGGTGGTGGAGGCCGACATCGACATGGAGATCTACTCCCCCACCCCGTCCATCGCCGACGGATTCGCCGCACTCGTGCCCTGCGCGGAGCTCCCGGGCGTGCGCAAGCTGCGCTTCGCCAACGCCCTCGACCTGGCGGACCGCGGCCTGTACTGGCGCCTGGACTACGAGTTCACGCCCGACGAGACCTGGAAGATCGACATGTGGTGGCTGCCCGACGACCACCCCGGCCCACGCGCGGCCGATCTCGTGACCCCGGTACGCGACGCCCTGGACGACTCGACGCGCGACGCCGTCCTGGCCATCAAGGAGGGCGCGCTGACGCAGGGTGAGGCCACCCAGGGGGTGTGGGTCTACCAGGCGGTCCTGGACCACGGAATCCGCACCTACGACGAGTTCCGTGCCTGGCAGGCCTCGACCGCGACGGACGTACTGACGTCGTGGCGGCCGCATCGAGACTGAGGGGCCAGGTGCCAAGTAGGCGCGTGCTGCGAGGAGTTCGGGCGGTCGACCGGGTGTCGCGGACCGGCCCCGCTCACTCGGGTGTGCTCGGGCGGGCCGTGGGGCGGACGCCGTCCTTCGCGGTCGGGGACTCGGAGGCCGCGGACGACGGGGGCGGGGGCAGGGCGGACGGGGCCGAGGTGGACGGCGTTGCCGGGCTCGACGGTGTCGGTGACGAAGGGCGGGGCGTCGGGCGGTTGTCGGGGGCGGTCGGGGACGAGGGCGCGGCGGGCGGCACGGGGGTGCGGTCGGGGGACACATCCGGGGCCAGGACGACGTAGCCGACGGCCAGGGCTGCGGCAGTGGCGAGCCCGGCGATCGGGACGGCGTAGCGCCGACCGATTTCGCGGAGGCGAGGCAGTCGGCGCAGGTGCGGGCCTGGCGGCCGGGCCGGGCGCAGTGTGCGTACGGTGACGTTGTCGGCGTGCGCAGCGAGTGCCTCGCGCAGGCGGTGCTCCACCGGGCGTTCGGCGTGGTCGGCCGGGCGGGCCCGTGGCGTGCGGGGAGTCATATCCGACCCTCCAGGCTCTTTTCCAGTGCGTCCAGGGCGCGGCTGGCGTTCGACTTCACTGCGCCTTTGCTGATGCCGAGCGTGGCGGCTATCTCGGCCTCGCTGAGGTCGGCCCAGTAGCGCAGCACGAGGACTTCGCGGCGGCGCGGCGTGAGCCGGGACAGCGCGGCGAGGACCTCGCGGTGCGCCTCGTCGAGGACGACGGAGTCCTCCGCGGACGGGGCTTCGCCGGCCGGTGGCGGGGTCCACGCCCGTGCTGTACGGCGCCGACGCAGCACCGAGCGTGCGGTGTTGACGACCGCGGTGCGGAGGTAGCCGAGAGCGTTGTCCACCTCCGTGATGTGTTCGCCGTGCCGGCGGTACAGCGCGGTGAACGCGTCCTGCACGACATCCTCGGCGGTCCCCAGGTCGTCCACGAGCAGCACCGCAAGCCGCACCATGCGCAGCCGGTGCGCGTGGTAGAGCTCGCCGATCGTGGGCGGCCGGTCGAGGTGCGGAGGCACTGCGTCGTACGCGTATGTGTACGTGTACGGGGGTGTGTCCCGGCCCGGCGTATCGGCGGCCGCCGGGCCGGGTGCCCCTTCGAGGGCGGACCGCTCGCGTCGCAGCAGCCCACGCAGCACACCCCGCCATCCGGCGCGGACCCGGCCGTCCGGAAGCGCGAACGGCCGTGAGGGCGGGGCGAGTTCGTGGGCTGCGGCGATGTGCACAGGGTTCCTCGGATGTACGGCGTCAGCGGTGCGAGCGGCGGCGTACGGCAAAGAGGGTCCCCGCGCCGCCGACGACGAGTGCGGCGGCCCCGGCCCCCAGGACGGTGGTGGTCGTGTTCGAGGAACCAGTATGTGCGAGCTCGTCCTCGGCGGGGGCGGGGGCGGGCGCGGGCGTGCCGGGCTCGGTGGTGGCGGGCGCGGGTTTGCCGGGCTCGGCGGGAGCGGCACTCGGCGCCTCCGTGGAGGCTTCGTCTCCCTTCTCGCCGGGGGCGGCGGGCTCGGCCGAAGGCGGGGCGCTCGAGACCGGCTTCGAGGACACCGGGACGCTGGTGGCCGGAGCCGACGGCACCGGGCTCGGCTTCTCGGTGGTGGCGACCGAGGGACTCGCCGACGGCTGCACCGGGGTGGCGTGGGCGGCGGGCATCGCGCCCAGGGCGGCCAGCAGGCCGGTGGCCACAACGGCACTGCGCACAACAGGAACAAGGTGGTTCACGGGGGTACTCCACGGTCGGGGCAAGGAAGCCGGACGGCACCCTTCACCCCCACACGACGCGCCGCCCGCCCTCAGGGAGCAGGGGCGGACAAAAAAAAAAAATGGCCCCCACCCCTAGTGGTACAAAAAGAAAGATTATAAAATTAACAAAAAATGTGTGTCTTTGACATATAAAAAAAGAAAA